>JASFLX010000298.1:0-3826 GCA_050117895.1 Desulfobacterales bacterium
AGAAACGAGCCCGGCGAGACCAGAGGGGCATTTTTTCCAAAATTCTCCGGTATTTTCTTTTGGCTTCTTTATTAATAATTATATCAATTACTTGTGGGCTTGTCGGGGTTTATTTTTACTTCGGCAGAAATCTTCCCAAAATATCTTCACTGAAAGATTACCGGCCTTCCATCATCACAACGGTGTATTCAGACGACACCCGAAAGATCGCTGAATTTTTCAAAGAACGGAGAATTGTGATCCCGCTGTCCCAAATGCCTGAAATGCTTAAGAAGGCTTTTATTGTTGCGGAGGATGCAAGATTTTATAAACATAAAGGAATAGATCTTTTGAGTATTGTCCGGGCATTTTTCAAAAACATTGAGGCCGGAACCATCGTTCAGGGCGGCAGTACCATTACCCAGCAGGTTACAAAATCGTTTTTCTTGACTCCGGAAAGAAGTTATTCCCGCAAAATAAAAGAGGCCATACTTGCCTACCGCATTGATAAAAAATTTGCAAAGAATGAAATTCTTTTTCTGTATTTAAATCAGATTTATCTGGGGCATGGGGCATATGGTGTGGAAGCTGCTTCCGAGAATTATTTTGGAAAATCCGCTCAGGAATTGAACCTGGCGGAATGTGCTATCTTAGCCGGGCTGCCCCAGGCGCCGAGCAGATACTCTCCCTTCAGATATCCGGAAAGGGCAAAGCAGCGTCAGATATATGTTTTAAACAGAATGGTTGAGGAAGGTGTTATCACCAATATTCAAGCCACGGAAGCCATCAATCAAGAGCTTGATATTAAACCCAGGAAAAACTGGTATATAGAAGAAGTTCCCGTTTATACCGAGCACATCCGGCGTCATATCGCAAAAAAATACGGTGACGACATTTTGTACAAGGAAGGCCTCAACATTTATGCTGCGGTGAATATTGAAATGCAAAAGATTGCACGTGAAGAAATAGAAAAGGGACTATATGCTCTGGATAAACGCCAGGGATATCGGGGGCCGATAAAGCATTTAGAGCCGGAAGAAATTGAATCGTTTTCAAAAGTGCTTCAAGCTGAGCTGGAAGATGCCCCCTTGGAAGAGGGAAAGATCACAAAAGGTGTTGTCATAGAGGTAAATAACAAGAATGATACGGTCGTGGTTCGAATCGGCAATACGTTGGGATTAATAAAAATTGAGGATATGCGCTGGGCAAGAAAACCTGATCCCGAAATTGCCTACTTCGAAGCCAAGGTTCAACATCCCGGAGAGGTTTTGTCCGTGGGTGATGTCATATATGTTAAGGTTAAAAATAAAATTTTTAATACCAACCGATGGTGGCTTGCCCTGGAACAGGTTCCAAAGGCTCAAGCCGCCCTCCTGAGTATCGATTCGGAAACCGGTTATGTGAAAGTAATGGTCGGTGGAAGGGATTTCAGAAAGAGCCAGTTCAACCGGGCCGTCCAGTCGAGGCGGCAACCGGGTTCGGCGTTTAAACCCATCATATATGCCGCAGCGCTTGATAAGGGGTATACCCCAGCAACCATGATCATCGATTCACCGATAGTGTATCAGGATACGGAACATGACTTTACGTGGAAACCCAGAAACTACAAGGAAAAATTTTATGGCCCCACACTTTTTCGCAATGCCCTTGTAAAATCACGCAATGTAGTCACCATAAAAATTTTAAGAGATATCGGTATTGATTATGCTATAGATTATGCCAAAAAACTTGGAATCGAATCAAATTTGAACCGGGATCTTTCCATCGCTTTGGGCTCTTCAGGGGTATCTTTGCTGGAGCTTGTCAAGGCGTATTCGGTGTTTAACAATAGTGGCTATCTTGTCAGTCCTGTCTTTATAACAAAGATTCTGGACAGAGACGGCAATGTAATCGAGGAATCGAGTCCTGTCAGAGAAAAGGTCATCGAAAAAAATACCGCCTATATCATGACCAGTCTTCTGGAAGGGGTTGTCCAGCACGGAACCGGGCACAGGCTCAAAGCATTGAACCGGCCCGTGGCAGGTAAAACCGGTACAACAAACAATCTTCATGATGCTTGGTTTGTCGGATACACCCCACGGTATACCACCGGAGTATGGGTGGGGTTTGATGATGAAGCCTCCCTTGGAAAGTCCGAAACCGGTTCCAGGGCGGCAAGCCCCATATGGCTCGGTTTTGTCCGGAAAGTACTGGAAGGCAAACCCATTCGAGTATTTCAGGTTCCCGAAGGCGTGGTCTTTTCCAAAATCGACGCGGAAACCGGTCTGTTACCCATACCCGAATCCAAAAAGACCATTTTTGAATGCTTTAAAGAAGGAACCGTACCCACCGAATATACCCAGGAGCCGAGTTCCATGACAGAACCGGAGCAGTTTTTTAAATCCGATATGTAATGAGTTCAAAAGCTCGGACGCAAGACAATCGGAACTTATTTTTGACAATGGAGCCAGTTTCAAAATGTTCAATTTTGTCCAAGGTCAAGGAAGGCGAAAATTTTAACCACAGGAATACCTGGAGTATTTTGAGGATTAAAATTTGAGCCTGACGCAGAGATTGGGCAAAAGGGGGCGTTTTGAAACTGGCTCAATGGCTATAAATACTTTTTTCTGATGATATCCGAAACCTGTCTGGTTAAAACAAGGACCTTTTTTGCATGATCAAGGCTAAGGGAACCGGTTCCGCAGCTTGGCGTAATTAAGGTCTGGGCCAGTATTGCGGACTGATCAATACCGATCGCCTGGATGGCTTGGGCCTGTTCCTTCCATTTGGCAACCAGTGAATCGTTCGTCTCTTTTTCAATGTCTTCGCTGTTTAGCGTAGGAACAATTCCCCAGGCCAGAATGCCGCCGGATTCCACAAAGCGCTTGACAAGATCTGGATAAAGGACCAGCTTGTCAAAATAGGAATAGGCATCAAAGCTGATGATGTCTGTGGCAGACTCCAAAAGCAAGGACCAGTCGGCATTGGCGCAGACATGAATTCCGGCCAAACCCCCTTCATCATGGACCGCCTCAATAACTTCCTCAAAACAGGTGACCACTTCCTCACGGGATATGCTGATGAATGCGGATGAGCCGAATCCGGCCAGCGCAGGTTCATCGAAAAAAATAATGACCGGGCATCCGAATTGTGAAAGATTTCTGACCTGCCACCGGGCTTTTTGGGCCAAAAGTTTAACCGCAGCATCCCTTAATTGTTCGTTATAAAATATGGCCTTTCCATTTTGGTCGGTTAAACCCAGGCAAAAGGTTATGGGACCGGTTATCTGGCCTTTAACCGCTGATGGGCCATCGGAAAGCGCCCGGAGCTTTTCTAGAAAAGAAAAAAAACCTCCGGCCGTATCTGCTGTCAGAACAAATCTCGAATCTTCAAAATCTATCTTTCCCTCCTTCACCGCTATATAATCTTCGTAAAACCCCAGGAGATCGTCATCAAAAGAAAGATCAGTGGTATCAATAAAGGATTTGTCCTTTTTCGTTTTAAGGCCCGGAAAACCAGGCTGAAACTGGGCGATCATTCCTTCTTCCTTATACGCGGGAAGTTGAACCCATAGAGGAATTTCAGGGGTATACTCGAAAACCAGCCTTACCCCTTCCGCGTGATCATGCAGAGGAAGGCTTCCGATCAACACCGGAAGACAATCGGCACGAAAGTTCGTTGACATAAATTAGGCTCCTTTCATCAATTGCCTTGAATTTTGCATGAAAATTAATGAAAATCTTTATAATTCTTAAATGAATCGGGTTTAAACAACATCATAAAATCAACCCTTTTACCCAAATGGTAAATCGGATGATGGTCTTTTTTATTTATTAATTTTCACCCCAAAGGGCGAGCCGGAGGCTTT
>JASFLX010000299.1:0-3826 GCA_050117895.1 Desulfobacterales bacterium
TCACGGCCGCTGTTTATCTTAGTGGGGAAGTGAATGCAACCTATACCAATGTTGGTGATGTTCTCAATGCTAGTAGATAATGAATACTATATTTTGCCAAATTGTTTGTAACTCCCAAATCATAATGGGAGTTGCAAACAATTTTCCCCAAAAATTAAATATTATTCTTTTATAATTCACTTTAGGTATATGTACTTCATAATAGATTCATATTTATTCATAATTTTGATTAGCATTTTAATTGTTGCCGCAGTAATTGATATTCGGATCCGGAAAATTCCGAATCTACTTACATTCCCGACTATGGTTTTAGGACTTGTTTATCATGGTGTGACAAATGGATGGGAGGGTCTGCTTTTCAGTTTTGGAGGACTTGCGCTCGGTATGGCGCTGTTTTTTATCCTGTATTTTATGGGCGGAATGGGCGCCGGGGATATAAAGCTGATGGGAGCGGTCGGTGCAATCATCGGGTCAAAAGGCATATTGCTCACAGCTTTTTTATCTGTTCTTGTGGGTGGTGTTTACGCACTGATAGTTCTACTATTTAACATTCAATATGCTAAAGATTTAATAAAAAGAAGTTATATGACAATCAAATCATTTTTTTTTACAAGACAATTTATTCCAATTCCTGCGGATAAATCCGCGGAAAAACCGAAGTTGTGTTATGGAGTTGCCATAGCTATTGGAACATTTTCTTACTTATTATTGGAATGTTATGGGTATCATCCCATTTAATATAAATTAACCCGTACAAGCCGGAACCAAAAAATACTTGCCACAACGGTTCGAAGACACAAAGGACTTTATTTCGTTATTCTTTCTTCGTGCCCTTGGTGTCTTTGTGGCGATAAAAAAATGCCACAAAATGGATAAAACTTACAACTAAGAAACTAATTATTAATTTAAAGTAAAGAGCAAAAAGGAGATAGGCCATGGAAAGATGGAGAGCATTTGTTCCTATTGTATTGGCTTTAATAGTTGCTGTTGTAGCCAGTGTTTTGCTTTACAAGTGGATGAAAAAACAGACGGCTCCCAAAAAAGTAGCAAAGGTTGAGACCCTCCAGGTTGCCGTTGCTGAAGTCGAAATACCTGCAGGAACCAAACTAAAACCAGAGATGATGAAAACCGCTTATTTTATGAAAGAGAGCCTTCCGCAGGGGTATTTTTCGACTCCTGAAAAAGCTGCAGGAAGGATTGTCCTCACGCCCATCAATAGGACAGAACTCATCCTGGAATCTCGGCTGGCCCCTATGGATGTGAAGAGGGGGGGCATGGCAGCAATTTTAAAACCAGGAAAACGTGCGGTATCCGTGGCCGGCAACAAAGTACTCGGGTTGTCCGGTCTCATCAATCCGGGTGACCGAGTGGATATCCTGCTAACGACTTCTGATCCCAAAAAGCCCGAGGTAATGATGAACAAAACCGTTTTTGAGAATGTGCTTGTACTCGCCACGGGCACACAGCTAAGCAGAAATGCTGAGGGAAAGCCCTCTCCGGTAGACAACTACACCCTGGAAGTCACCCCTGAACAGGGGGAGAAATTGGTCCTTGCCGCTTCTCAGGGAAAAATTCATTTTGCCCTCAGAAGTGTTTCGGACACTGAAACCGTGTTGACTACAGGAGCGACTCATCCGGAAATACTTTCCTCTTATCGTCCTGTTAAACCCACCGAGAGGGCTAAATCAAAAAAGGCAATAAAACACGGCGGGAGATATACCAGCGTCCAAACAGCGACTTCCGCCGGGAAGGGTTTCACAGTGGAAGTCATCAAAGGACTTAATAGAAGCGTACAAAACTTTTAACGACCAAGGAGGATTGGACCCATGTTCATGCCAAGAAGATTCTGCATAAGGGCAACCATATTATTTGGTCTTGCAAGTATGTTATTAATTTTTTCCACCGTCACCTGGGCGGGGGATAATGTTGAACCGGAATTTCAAAAACCTCAGTTTAAATTAATTGAACTGGCGGTGGGTAAATCAGATGTTCTGCCAATCCCCGAATCGGTCAAGAAATCAGATCATATCCGAGTGACCATAGCTGCTCCGGAGATTGCCGACTTTCTGTTTATACCCAAAATTAATAGAAGAAATCGAGTTAAGAATATTTATATCAAAGGGATAAAGCCGGGAGCTACAACCATGACCCTATGGAAAAATGGTGAACTTTTTCAGGTCTATAATGTGGAAGTCAATTATGATATTTCGTTATTAAAGCAAAAACTCCACGAGGTCCTACCTGATGAGAGGGATATTCGTATTTTTGCGACAAAAGACTCGATTACTCTGTCAGGAACCATTTCCAGCACTGAAGATCTCAACCAGGTTCTGGTTTTGGCCGAAGCATTTACCGGAAAAGGCAATATCATTAACTTGCTTAAGGTAGCCGGAGGCCAACAAATTATGCTGGAAGTGAAAATAGCGGAGATGTCCAGAAGAGTAAGTAAAAGACTTGGCATTAATTTTAGTGCTGTCAATAAATCCGGAGATATTGGTATCAATATCATAGGCGGGTTAGCCAGTTTTATAACAAATGGAACGTTGGATAGCGCTTCCGAAGACGTCACCGGGTATTTTAAATTTGATTCACCTGACAAAAACGTAACATATACCGGTGTCATCGATTTTCTTAAAGGAAACGGTCTGGTAAAGATTTTAGCCGAACCGACACTTATTGCCCTGAGTGGTCAGACGGCAAACTTTCTGGCCGGCGGAGAATTTCCGGTTCCCGATATTGATGACGAAGGAAATATCGGTGTGGAATTTAGACCATACGGTGTGGAGTTGGCTTTTCTTCCCACGGTTTTGAGTAAGAAAAGGATTGCGATCAAGGTGGAACCGGCGGTAACGGAATTGGACACAGATACCGGAACCAATATTTCGGGAGCGTTTGTGCCCGGTCTAATAACAAGAAAGGCGACAACCATGGTGGAACTGGCAGACGGTCAGAGCTTTGCCATTGCAGGTATTCTCCAGGAATCTACCCGGGATAATATTTCCAGGTATCCGGGCTTGGGCGACATTCCCGTGCTCGGTGCTTTGTTTAAAAGCACATCTTTTCAAAAGAATGAGACGGAACTGGTTATTATCGTTACTCCCCATCTGGTCAAACCTCTGAATATGGCCGAGCAGTCTTTACCCACAGATTTTTACATAGAACCGGACGATGCCGAGTTCTATCTGTGGGGAATTTTCGGGAAGTCCCAAAAAAACGGAGCGCTTGGTGAAGCTGAATTAGAGGGGGATTTCGGACATATTTTTGAAAAGGAATAAGCAGTTCAGCCACTAAGGCACAAAGGCACAAAACAAGGATATGAATTTCTTTTTTTGGACACAGATGAACATAGACAGATAAGATTTTTAGTTTAAGAAATATTTTCTGTGTATATCTGTGAAAATCTGCGTCCTAAATAACTTGAAAAGGATCATTGGAGGAGAAAATGAAGATGCTAAAAGGCAATATCATACTAATCATTGTGCTGGCAGTGTTCTCTATCACATTATGGGGTTGTGCCGGCAATCTGCCGGAGTCTAAAAGGATGGATTATCTGGAAATGAACTGGGGCAAATCCTTTGAATCCGCCAAAAAAAACCAGATTTTGAACCCTGAGGCAGGGAAAAGCCTGGAGCCGGTGGTCGGGATTGACGGGCAGGCCGCCGAATATGGTGTTAATAAATACAAAGATTCTTTCAAAAAGGAAGTGCCGGTTGAAACCACAACCACGTTTACGATAGATACGGAATCTGATTAGAATAAATGAAAACAAAAAGAATCATAAAAGACCAAAAAGGGGGGGCATTAGAAGAGTTTGCCATTGTTTTGC
>JASFLX010000300.1:0-3825 GCA_050117895.1 Desulfobacterales bacterium
ATGAAGAACATTGGTCAGTCTTCTTTCCCCGTCCGGAAACACCAAAAGTCGTTCTCTGACGTTTTCTTTTGACATGAAGTTCCGAAACATTCTGATAAAACCGTATCGGTTCCACAGACGGAAATATTCCCTGAAGTTGCCGATCCGGGTTTCCCACCACAAAGGGTCACTGTCCGCCGAATCGATTTTGTTTCCGGAAACACCCATGATATCGGTCACCAGGGCTGCTTTGAACCGCCGATCGCTACCGGGTTCGGCAATGCTCGTCAGTATTTTTTCCATTTCCCCGGCTTCTTGGGTATAAAAAATGTTACCGGTATCATAGAGGACCGAGGGTATTCTTTTTGATAAAAGGCTTTTTTTTATTATTTGGGCCTGCCGGTTCGTGCGCACAAGAACAGCGATATCTCCGGGTTTAATCCGATCAGACTCATCATCGGACCGACTCTTCGGGTCTGGAGAAATCAGGCGGGAGATTTGGTGCGCAACCGCCTTTGCGATCAACGGCACGGCTAGGGTTTTGTTTAAAGGTTTGGGTTTGTCTGACTTTTTATCCGGTTCCCAATACCATAAGATAAGACTGGGTGAAGATTTTTGATCCATGGATTCGGTTCTTCTCCCCGGCATTCCCTTTTCAAACCCGATCTGTTCGAACACAAACGGTGATGAAACGTTTGCAAATATGGTATTAACGGCGGTTATCAAACCGGACGTTGACCGCCAATTTTCCAACAGGGTATATTTTGAATCCGCATTGCGCGAGGCGGTGATGTAAGAAAAAATATCCGCGCCTCTGAAACCGTATATGGCCTGCTTGGGATCACCGATCATAAACAGAACGCTCTCTTTTGAATCAAAGAGCCGGCTGAATATTTCATACTGAACGGAATCGGTATCCTGGAATTCATCCACAAGGGCCGCTTTGTATTGCCGCCGAATTGCCGATGCCAGATCGTTGCCGCCGCTATTTTCAAGGGCTTTTTTTATTCTTACGAGAAGGTCGTCAAAGAATTGGATGTTGTGGTTCTCTTTCCTGGCAGGAAGTTGTTCCCCGGCAGTGTTTAAAAACAGGGTTTTAAGATACAAAAGACCGTTTTCCATTTCCCCTTCAAGAGCAATCCCTTTTTCATAGAGTTCATCACATAGGTTAAACACATGGTGTGACGGGGGAGTATGATTTTTTCTGGTGGATTTGGCGATTTTGGTGGCGGTAAATTTTTCAAAATCTTTAAACATAGGAAAACCCGTTGATTTTGCATCAACGAATCTATCCATGGCTCGAGCCATGGACAATACTTTTAGATCTCTTTTGGAAAAATCCGTCTGCTTTTTTTTGGTCTTCAGGCTTCCGTAAATGGTACCGCTTAAACACGGATCTTTTAATAAGGGTATTACCCGGTCCTTTGATATGGGCCAGGCGGTCTTAAGTTTTTTGAAAATATGTCTATACTCATCAAGGCTCTCTAACTCAAGGGGTTCGAGTTCCGGAATAATCCTCATGGCCGGTGCTTTTTGTTTTCCGAAAAGCGCTAAAAAAAATTCCGGACCGGATATCTTTTTACTTGCATAGCTTATAAATTCCGGAGGCATGCTGTAAAAATGCATCCTCCAGAAATCATCCACGATTTCCCGGACCCAATCGGTCTGATCGGTTACCAATTCCGTGTCGAATAAGCTCTGTGTCTCAAAAGCATGTTCATTCAGCATCCGATGGCAAAAACCGTGTATGGTAAAAATAGCGGCATTGTCAAAATCAATGAGGGCATTTTGAATCAACTGAACGGCCAATGCCGGATGGTTTTGTTTTTTAAGCAGCCTGTTGATCAGATCATCGTCGCTCGATCCCTTTGAAAATGCCGATTTCGCCCTCAAAAGAGTATTGCGGATCCTGTCTTTAAGCTCTTGGGTAGCCGCCTGGGTAAAGGTAACCACCAGGATCTGATCCGAGGTGAGTTGTTCTTCGAGAACCAGCCTTAAAAAAAGCCCGGCAATGGCATACGTCTTGCCGGTACCCGCACTGGCTTCAATGAGGTTGGTACCCGTAAGGGGGGTGTTGATGGGGTCAAAAATTTTCACCTGAAACCTGCAATCGCCGTTTTAAAAATCACATATTCCCGTATAATTATGGGGGGTTATTTTTTTTAATTCTTCTTTAACGGTTTGATCAACATTCAGGTTCTCTATAAATTCAACGATCGCCTTTTGGTCAATTCGCAAATGGGTCCGCGTGAGTTCTTTCAGGGCTTCATAGGGCTCAGGATACCCTTCCCTGCGCAAAACGGTCTGGACAGCTTCGGCAACTACCGCCCAATTACCCTGCAGATCGTCATGAATGGCCTCGGAATTTAAAATCAATTTATCCAGTCCTTTTAACAGGGATTTAAATGCAATCAGTGTATGGGCAAGGGGTACCCCGATATTTCTTGTGACCGTGGAATCGGTCAAATCCCTCTGCAGCCTTGAAATCGGCAGCTTGGCGGAAAGATGTTCAAAAATCGCATTGGCCACACCCAGGTTGCCTTCTGAATTTTCGAAGTCGATAGGATTGACCTTATGAGGCATGGCCGAAGATCCAACTTCGCCGGCTTTGATCTTTTGTTTGAAATAATCCATGGCAATATACAACCAAATATCCCTGTTCAGATCCATTAGAATGGTATTGATCCGTTTAAGGTTATCGAAAAATGCCGCCAGATTATCATAATGTTCGATCTGGGTGGTCACCCGTGATCGTTCAAGTTTTAGAACCCGGTTTACCAGATGATCTCCAAATTCTGTCCAGTCGATTTCAGGATAGGCCGCCACATGCGCATTGAAATTACCGGTTGCTCCACCGAATTTGGCGGAAAACGGGATGGTTTCCAATAGGTTTTTCTGTTTTTTCAACCGTTCCACGAACACAAAAATTTCTTTGCCCAGGCGGGTGGGTGATGCGGGTTGACCGTGAGTTCTTGCCAGCATGGGCACGTCTTTCCATTGATTCGCCTGTTGGTTCAAGTTTTCAATAATGTCATCTAAAACCGGTTGCAACACATCCACCCATGCACCTTTCAATGCGCAGGGTATGGCGGTGTTGTTAATGTCCTGGGAAGTTAACCCGAAATGAATAAATTCTTTGAAGCCATGCAATCCAAGTTCATCAAATTTTTCTTTTAGAAAATATTCAACGGCCTTGACGTCATGATTGGTAACCATCTCGATATCTTTTACTTTACGGGCGTCATCCTGGGAAAACTCCTTATAAATACCTCTCAGTGATTCAAATATACTCTTGTCAATATCTGTCAATTGAGAAATTGGCAAATTGCATAATGCAATAAAATATTCCACCTCCACCAGCACACGATATTTTATCAGTGCACCTTCGGAAAAGTAATGGGCAAGTTTCTCGACAACTTTGCGATACCGGCCGTCAACAGGAGAAATCGCATTTAAAGATGAAAGTTCCATGGTATTTTTATCTCCGATTTGATGTGTTACGATCATTTAGGGTGTTATTAACCTGTTTCGAGCCTGAATTATGGTTAGCTTTAGTATGTTGTACTAACGTCAGTAACCGTTTATTTACATGTACTTTAATATGGGCATCGTGTCAATAAAACCGGTTAGCCCCTGCAGGGTAAACGCATTTTGATTTCGGTGCACGGTTTTTGATTATTGGATCAATTCCATGCCCCCTAACACTTACGCTTAGATTGATGAATCTACCGGGAAATAAATTATAGGATTGCGCTAAGAAATAACAAGAAAAGGGGCCGCGCTGTTTTGCGAAACCCCTTATGATCTGGTGCCCGGGACGAGACTTGAACTCGTACAGAGACTAAG
>JASFLX010000301.1:0-3817 GCA_050117895.1 Desulfobacterales bacterium
CGTCACGGGTGAAGCCGTAGTGAACTACTGCAAACCCGTGACAACGCCGAAGATGGGGTATCATCGGCTTTCCCGACTTGTTGGGTCGTAGCTGAAAGCGAAGCCCAAAGGGTAAACAAAACCGATATAAAATAACAGAATTCATATCTCACTGATAGTAGAGATATTAAAATGTCGTCGAATCATTGAAATTCTTCTTGAAAGAAATATATTATAATCGTTTTCGGTTTTGTTTACGATCAATTAGGGTCTGAACCAGGGGAGGTTCTTGCCGGGTGGGTTTAAGTCGTGCCTTAATGGCCCGGAATACCGGTTTTATGGAAATGAACAGGGTGATCAACGTTCCGATCAGACCCGCCCACACGGGTATGATTTCAGAGGCCTGACCGATCATGGCCTGGGCAGATATGCCCAACCACGCATAAATCTGATCAACAACCAGTCCGAAAAAGACCGCTGATACGGCAATGGTGGCAAGGTAAATCGCGGTTGCCCGTTTCCCCAAAACTCCTGTTAAAACCGTCAGAGAGGCGATATTGGTCGCCGGTCCGGCAAGTAGAAATACCAGAGCAGCCCCGGGACTGACACCTTTTAAAATCAGGGCGGCCGCAATTGGAGTGGAAGCGGTTGCACAAATATATAAGGGGATCCCAACAGCCAGCATCAGCAGCATGGCAGGTAGGCCGGTTCCCAGATATGTGCTGAAAACATCGTCTGGAATGAGCACGGTTATGAGTCCGGCCAGTAAAAGGCCTACGAAAAACCAGGCGGCCAGATCACCCCAGAGGTCGAAAACAGCAAAGCGAAATCCCGCCCTAAGCTTTTCTAAAAACGTATGATGATGCTTGTGTATTTCGGGTGAGCAGTTGACGCCGTCGCAGCAACCATCCACCGGACAGGTGAGATCCGGTATAATTTTGCTGTTGGCGAATTTAGGGTTAAAAAGATTTTCAGCAATACCGGCTGCCGCGGCCGTGACAAACGCCACAAAGGGGCGCATGACAGTCATTATGGGATCCAGTAAGGCGTAAGTTATGGATATGGAATCTACGCCGGATTCCGGAGTGGATATGAGAAATGCTGTGGTTGCCCCATTGTTGGCACCTTGTTTCCGCAGCGACACGGCTGCAGGTAACACACCGCAGGATCACAACGGTATGGGAATACCCAGAATGGACGCTTTAATCACAGAAACAAACCGACCCTGTCCGAGGTGTTTGGCCACCGATCCCGGATTGAGAAATACGCGTAACAATCCGGCGACAATCAAACCGAACACAATATAAACCGATGAGTCAATAAGAAGATCCCAAGAAGTCGTGAGGGCATTAACTATAAAGTTCAAACTGATTTAACCTCCTTAACAGGGTAAATTAAAATACTACATTGTGGGACATTGTCAAGGGAGGGCAATCTCGAAGGGTACAAATGTATAACATCTAAAATTAGAAATCAAAATTTGCCGGAATCTATTTTTTTGCAAAGAAATTCCACCTGTTTCTGCAAGGGACCATTTTCCTTTATTCCCTGCTCGACGACACCAATGGAATGGAGGGCCGTGGCATGATATCTGTTGAAGCTCTTCCCTATTACCTGGATGGAAGAATCCGTATATCTGCGCGAAAGATAAATCGCGATCTGCCTCGGGCGAACAATGGATTGCTTGCGACAACGTGAAACAATGTCACTGATGGAAATGTTGTAATGTTTACAAACCAGTTTCTTGATTACATCTATGGTGATATTCTTCCGTTGGCGTGCGATAGTCTTGACAACACTTTCCGCAAGCCCAAGCTCAATGGGGGCTCCTAAAAGATTCGATTTTGCAGTGACTCCTATAAGGCCGCTTTCAAGCTGTCTTACATCGTCCGTGAGCTCGGTAGCCAGATAATGGATCACTTCCTCGGATACTGCATAACCGTTAAAAGATGCTTTTTCCTCCAGTATCCGGACTCTTGTCCTGAAATCAGGGGGATCAATGTTCGAAATGAGGCTCCATGAGAGACGTGATCTTAATTTGTCATCGAGCTTGGGAATTTCTGCCGGAAGATAGCAACTTGAAAAGATTATTTTCTTGCCGGCTTCAAACAGCGTATCAAGGGTTAATGCAAGCTCGATCTGGGTGCGATCCTTACCCCTGAGATAATGAACATCCTCAAGCAGCAATACGTCACATTGATTTCTGTATTTTTGCTTGAAAGCATTGATGGAATTGTGCTGATAAGCATCAACCATTTCATTACTGAAGTCCTCCGCAGTCATATAATAGACACGGTCTGAGGGATATTCGGACAGGATGTGATGCCCTACGGCTTGGCAGAGATGGCTTTTTCCCATCCCTGTCTTTGACAATAAGAACAAAGCATTCTGGGAACCATTCTTTTGCGAAGCTATTGATAGAGAAGCTGAATAGGCAAAGTTATTATTCTCTGCGACGACAAAACGATCGAAGGTAAAATCCTTTTTCAAGAGACGACCGTTGTTCGGACACACATTTATATTGGGAAGCAACAACTGAGGATTTTGATCTGCTTTCGGTTTTGGGAGGGTATTTGTCGCAGAAATCTCGATAGAAAGCCGGCATGATTTTCCTAAAACTTTCTTTATTTCGGATTCTATCAGGGCACCGTAATGCTCCAGAACCCGCTTCCTGGAAAAAAAGTTCGGGGAATAAAGGACAATCCTGCCTTCATCACTTCTTGCGATCTGAAGCGGCTCAATCCACATCCAGAAGCTGTGACCAGGGATCCGTGACTTGATCGAAGCTTTTACCTCGTTCCAGGCTTTCTTCATAACAGTCGAAATTCTTTATTGTTAATAAAAATCTAAATTTGCTCTTTTAGAGGGAAATATTAGGAGAAAGAACAACTAAATCAATCGGTTTAGGGGTATTATTGAAGGTTAAAAGAAAACCGATTTAATACCAAAGAAAGTTGTAACTTATCTACCGGACAAGTTTTTTTATGTCAAATCCGATAATTCCGGTTTTTCATTTTTTTATTAACAAAACATAAATAAACTATATCTTATTATTATAATTAAATTAAATTTATTAAAATCAACAAATGTTTTTAAACACGAGCTTTTATAAATGCCACATTTCTTCAGGCATTTCAATCATATCCAATCTTGAGCCTAAGTTGTCGACATTAATATTTTCTTCCAAATACTCCAATTTTCATCGATTCTCTGATGTTTTTATTTTTTCTTTATTGGGATGTTACTTTTTTAGGTTGGGTAGAGCTAACTCCGGTTATATAAAAGAATTTATGCGATGACGGGAATGCAGATTTATAATCCTAACTCCAAAACTCAGATAAAAGTATGAAAATGAGGGGATCAAAAAAGAGAAATTATATAATGAAGCTCCCCGCAGCACCGATGGGCGGGATCTCCGCTTTGCTTCGACAAGATGCAGGGCATTCCGGCGAAGGCGAGATAAATAACACCCTGGATTTTTGGTTAGTTATAGTTTTGAACATTTTCTAAATTGTTAATTTTGTCAATAACTCAAACAAGCAATTAAAATTACATCAATATGACTGAGAATTTTTGTTGATAACTTGTTAATAAGAATTTCAGCTCATCCAACACATTTTTCATACGGACCCTAAAAAAATATATTTTAATGGCAGCGCGTTAGCGCTACCTCAACTTTAGGCACTTTAGGTCACTTCAAACTTTAGGCACTTTTGAAAAGGCTTCGGTAACATTTCCATTGATAAGAGTTATGTCGAGTATCTAACTGACTCATTAGAAGTTAAATGTCACCTACAATTTCAAATAGGCGTCCGGAGCTAAACTGGTCGCCAACATC
>JASFLX010000302.1:0-3815 GCA_050117895.1 Desulfobacterales bacterium
GGCTGCAGAAGCAAGCCCCTTGCCCAGGGATGAAAGCACGCCACCGGTTACAAATATAAATTTTGTTTTATGATCCATATACCGCCTCGGTTTCAGATTCAGGATCGCAAATTAGGGGCTTCGCCCCATGAGGCCTCCGCCCCGGAAGAAATAATGGAATGATAGGTGAGCTTGTCCTGAACCAAGTTGAAGGAAAGGAGTTTTTTTACAATTTAAATAGGTTATATCAGTTCTTGCCCCCAATATTCCAGTATTCCGGTATTCCATCATTCCATTCCGACTACACGAACAGATTGAGATTAAAAAACTTATAATTTCAATAAATTATAAAATTTTCGAGACGTTAAATTATTCATATAGTTTCTTAAAATCCTCGATTGTCTTTTGAACTTCATTCAGATCCTGTTTGTTTTCTTGTTCCTGTTCAGCAGGAGCTATCTGAGGATAGAGAGATTTCAGGTGGTTTATATCAAAAAGCTCTTTTGAAAAAGAAGGATTTACCTCTAAATTCTGCACATAAATTTTGCGAACGAGAATTCCGTCCATAAAAAACTCGATACGCATGGGATACCAGGCACGATTCACCTTGTTCCATTCAAAATACCGAACCTCTATACGATTATCCTGACTTCCCCCGGCATTGTTTGCCATTATCCAGCGAAACGGTCTGAATGTGTCTTTATCCAACCACACTTGAGGAGTGGTTTCGTCCGGATATTGGGCGCCCAAGACATATGCCGGTTTACCCTGAAAGCGTCCCAAACTTGAAACCGTTACATCCACACCCAGAAGGGAAAGCTTGTCTTGAAGCATCTCCCTGGGTTTGAAAAGAAGTATGTCTTTATAACGATCATAACGGTTATCTGACTCATCGGCAATTTTTCCGTCAATAACGGTTACGATCTTGCCTTTTGATAACACATGAATCCTGTAAACATTTTCAGACAACGTGTCCGAACGGAACGTCTCCGGGAAAATGTACCTCAAGGTTTCACTGAGTTCAACTCCGGTTTTTTGCGGACTTTCATCATGAATGACCAATGTCTGAGAAACAAGGAGGCTTTTGGCTTTCCCAAGATTTTGGGTCATTAATTCCAGGATATAAGGTCCTGGCAAAACGTAGGCATTTGTAGGAATAACCAAACATGTCGCCAGCGCAAAGCTGAGAAAAAGGACCAAAGATTTTTTCAGGTATTGATGCAAAGAAAACCTAGAGTATTTCATCTGCAAACGTGGCTCCGTCTCCAAGTTCCTCTTCAATTCTCATGAGCTGGTTATACTTGGAGATCCGATCACTTCGGGACATGGAACCGGTTTTTATCTGGCCGCCGTTTACCCCGACCACGAAATCCGAAATAAAAGTGTCTTCTGTTTCACCCGATCTGTGAGATATAACCGTGGTGTAGCCGAACTGTTCAGCCATGTCAATGGTATCGAGGGTTTCGGTAACCGTTCCGATCTGATTCAGTTTAATCAGGATTGAGTTTGCGATCCCTTTTTCAATCCCTTTCCTGAATATTTTGGGGTTAGTTACAAAAACATCATCGCCAACGATCTGGATGGATCCTTCCATCCGGTCGGTCATCAGTTCCCAGCCTTTCCAGTCCTGCTCGGCAAGACCA
Source organism: Desulfobacterales bacterium (assembly GCA_050117895.1). Taxonomy (GTDB): domain Bacteria; phylum Desulfobacterota; class Desulfobacteria; order Desulfobacterales; family UBA11574; genus S5133MH16. The sequence goes on from JASFLX010000302.1 coordinate 1,623, forward strand.
TCTTCAATACTAAGGATAGGATACTTTTCAACTAAATTTTCATAATAATCAATCAGATTTTTGGCAGTAAACTTTTTATTCTCCGATTTTAGGATGTATTTTCCTTTTTCGTAAAACTCGCTTGCAGCGGCATCCAGGGCAATTCCGATATCGCTCCCGGGTTTGTATCCGGCGGACGCGATAGCTTTCATAATGAATTTTATGGCTTCTTCATGAGATTCAAAATCCGGGGCAAAGCCGCCTTCATCCCCAACGGCAGTGCTCAGCCCTTTGTCTTTAAGTATCTTTTTCAGGCTATGAAACGTTTCTGCTCCCATCTGTACGGCCTGAGTTATGGATGTTGCGCCCACAGGTACAATCATAAACTCCTGTATGTCAAGATTGTTGGCAGCATGGGCGCCCCCGTTTATTACGTTCATCATGGGAAGGGGAAGACATCTGGCATTAATCCCTCCAATGTATCTATAGAGAGGCAATCCATAGGCCATGGCAGAAGCCCGTGCGGCGGCCATTGATACACCCAGAATTGCATTTGCGCCCAGCTTGGATTTGTTGGGCGTACCGTCCAGTTCAATCATGAATCTATCCAATGCAACTTGATCTGCTGCATCCATCCCCCGGACAGCAGGTCCGATTTTATCCGTTATGTTTTTAACGGCGGTGGCGACGCCCTTTCCGCCAAACCGCTTTGATCGCTTATTCCGAAGCTCTAAAGCTTCACGTTTCCCCGTGGAAGCACCGGAAGGAACTGCCGCACGCCCCACAGCTCCGCAGGAAACAAAGACGTCTGCTTCAACTGTGGGATTACCTCTTGAATCGAGTATTTCTCTGGCTTTTACATCAATTATTTCGGTCATGTTTCCCTCCTTTAATGGGTATTGTCATGGTTGTAACTCGTATGAATTTCGCATGTAAAATGAACTCGCCCTATTTTGAAACGTTCGGCGACATTGTTAGTTTTGCAGCTTGACAAGATAAAAATAAATGTTACTCTTCTATTAATAGTATGTCAAGAAGCGGAAATACGATATCTTCTTTTATTTTTTAACCTTCAATACAGTATATGGATCGGTCTTTTTCACATTATTATGCAAAACTCAGATTTTTATTCCAATGTTCATCTTTTTGTTGCTGCGATTAGGGTTCTTACACACCAGAATTCTTCACCTCCTTCCATAGATCAGGTTTGCCGGATGATATCTTTTTCTTTGGAACAAGGTAGTTTCATCTGTAAAAAGCTTAAAGAGATCGAGGTTGTCGATGTGGTTGAGGGTGGCTTTGGGACCCGCCTTTTTATCAAAAACCATTTAAAAATAGAAGAAATTCCCAAAGGCAAAAAAGAGGACAAGCTAGAAGAATCGCTTAAAGTATTTCAAAATTCCAAAAAAGATTTTACCCGGAAAATAGAATCTATTAAGGCCAAGCAGGCAAAAAAACAAAAGGATCTTTTTGCCGAACTGGAGAAAAAACTAAAAAAAGGCTCAAAAAAATAGAGAGCATTCCATTCTTTCGTGATGATGGCATAAACGGGATGCCATTAATAAACTTGTATTTTCAAGGTGATGTAAATTTCCGAGGTGTTATAATTATGAAACAGTACCAGGAGGCAATTGAGAAATTTAAAGAGGCGGTAAAACATAAACCCGAAGATGCCCAGATATGGTGCAGTTGGGGAGTGGCGCTTGTGGAATTGCAGCAGTATCAAGAAGCCGTTGAGAAGTTTCAGAAGGCTTTAGACGTAGAGCCTGAATTTGTTCCTGCTTTGTACGGCTGTGGTTTTGCATTAACGGCTCTTGGCCGAAAGGAGGAAGCGTCTGAGAAATTTAAAAAGGCTAAAGAACTTGCTCCCGAAAGTGCAGGTTCAAGTTAGTTTCTCATCTCCTTAGGGTTGCAATCAGCCGTTTGGGTTCTTTAAAATAGCCAAATGCATCAATGATGCTTTTGCACACCACATGTGCAGATCGCAAGGTTTCAAAACAAGCGCCTTCCTCTTGAACCAACGCAATTCCCAAACGTGCTTCTTTTAGCATTAATCTGTCATTATTCCCATTACCGATACAAACCGTATGATCTTTCCCGATACTCGAAACATATTCGAGTTTGCTGTATGCTTGATCGTGTTTGGCTATTTTTACCAGCTTACAATTTACATTTTCCAATTCACGTTCAACAAATCCATAAGTGTCCGCTGTA
>JASFLX010000303.1:0-3814 GCA_050117895.1 Desulfobacterales bacterium
ACCGGGATCATGGGGCTGGGCGCTAAACTTGTGGGCGAACCGTATAACACGGATGATGAAGAACTGCTGAACACCCTTGTCAACAACCTGGTGGTTGTCCTGAAAAACGCCAGGTCTTTTGAGGAAATAAAAAATCTTAACCAAGAACTTCAGGAGAAGAACATTCAGCTGGAAACCGCCCTCATCGAGCTGAGGGCCTCCATGAGGAAAGTTGAAATTCTTGAAAGCGTGAAAGAAAACCTGAGCAAATTCGTACCGGCCACGGTTTCCAGAATGATCGAAAAATCTCCCACAAATGCAATTCCGGAAAGCAAAAAACAGGATCTCTCGGTCTTGTTTTTAGATATCGAAGGGTACACCAAATTGTGTGAAAAACTCGGCAGCAGCCAAATAAACGAAGTCATCGAAAAGCATTTTAGTGTGTTTATGGATGCTATTTACGCCAATAACGGTGATGTCAACGAAACCGCCGGCGACGGTCTGATGGTGCTTTTTTTGAATGAAGACAAACAGACCAGCGCCCTGGAAGCCGTGCGCACGGCTCTTACGATTCGTGAAGAAACGGTTCGAATCTGTGAAGAGTGTTCCGACCTTAATCGCCCGCTAGACATCAATATGGGAATAAATTCGGGTCAAGCTCTTGTGGGAGCGGCAAAATTCGAAACCTATTCGGGTTCGCGCTGGACCTACACGGCCAGGGGTAGTCTCACTAATGTGGCCTCCAGAATCGGCGCTTTATCATCCGGAGGAAGTATATATCTTTCCAAGGCTACGGCAGACAGAATCAAGGGTCATTTCTCGCCGGTACCCAAGGGAAAATTCAAGCTGAAAAATGTTTCCGAGGAGGTGGAGATATTTGAACTATAACGGTTCAAAGGTTCAAGGTTGATAAAAGACTGCACAATAGAGTCAATCCCCAATTTCTGAACCGTTGAACCCAAATGTTTACCGAAAAAGATGAACATCGAACATCGAACGTCCAACATCGAACGTCGAATGGAAAAAGATCAAGGGACAAACAATTCTTAACTGTGAACCTTTGAAACCTGAACCTATGAATCCAAAACCTTTGAACCCTGAACCTTTGAACCTTAAACTTCAAGAGGCAACCAATGGAGCTTGAGAAAGAATTAGAACAGCTTAGAAGTTCTCTCCAGCAGAGGGAACGTATCGAAACCGAACTGGATCGGCGTGTTTTTTATCTAAAGACCCTTTATGACGTAAGTAAAGACATCTTTGGCACTATTGAGTGTGAGACGATTCTAAAAAATTTCCTGTTGATGACCATGGGAAATTTTGGCGTGGCCGAAGGTTTTATACTCACGGTAAATGTCCGCTCCAAGGAAATAAACGGATTTGTATATGGGGGATTTCAAGACGATGATATTTCTTTGTTGCAAACCGGCGGCAGTGAAACTTTACTTTCTTTAGATCTGGTAACGTCTATTCAAAAAAAAGCAGACCTCAAAAGCCATGGTCTTCTTCCCCCGGCAATAATTTGCGCGTTTCCGTTTACCGTAGATACAGACTGTAGGGGGATTATGGGGCTGGGTGACAAACTTGTGGGCGAGACATACAACACGGATGATGAAGAACTGCTGCATACCCTTGTCAACAGCCTAGTGGTTGCATTGAAAAACGCCAGATCTTTCGAGGAAATAAAAAATCTTAATCAACAACTCCAGAAGAAGAACATTCAGCTGGAAACCGCTCTCAGCGATCTGAAAGCCTACTTGAAAAAAATTGAAAAAAAAGACAACAGAATACGTTTGCTCAACCTGTATCAAACCGTAAGCTCTTCTTTAGCCTATATCGGCAACCTGGAAGAACTTTTAACCACCATTGTCGGTATTGTAACCTCAGAACTCCGTTGTGAAGAAAGCTCGGTTCTATTGTATGATGAAGAGAATAATGAATTTGAATTTTTCACCGCCGTAGGCGAGATGGGAATGGAGCTTCTGAAAAAACGTTTTCCGGCCGACATGGGCATTGCTGGCCGTGCCCTGCGAGAGCGAACCACTCAAGTCGTCAATGATGTTCAAAGCGACCCTGACTTTTACGGTAATATTGATAAAGATCACGATTTCAAAACAAGATCGATTATTGCAGCTCCTCTAATATCCGGAGACGAACTTGTGGGAGTTATAAATGCCTTGAACAAAGTTGAAAATAAATCTTTTGACAAAGAAGATGATCAGATTCTTTCGGCCATTGCGGATGAAGTGGCTATGGCCGTCAAAAATGCCAAGCTATTCGAATATGTGGTTGATAGCTACTGCAAAATAAGACAAGGCGCAAATAGCTGTAAAGACTGTAAACGTCCACTGAAATCATGGACGCCTTGTGCGAAGCAATTGGGACTGTGTTAACACTATCGTTGCATAAAAAATTGGACTTACGGCATCCTGAGCTTTTCCAAGGATAGTGTTAGAAAGTTCTGGGTTCAAGGGTTTGAGGGAGATATTCGAAAAACAGATGAACTAAAATGAAAATTAAATTCTATGGCACAAGAGGATCTGTCCCCACACCTGATCCGGATTATCTTCAATTTGGCGGAAACACCTCGTGCATCCTGATTACTTTTAATACCGGCAGGATTGCTATTTTGGATGCCGGCACTGGAATTAGAAATCTGGGCAATGATCTATTAAGAAATTCTCATGAACAATACGATAATATCAATATTATATTATCACATACCCATTGGGACCACATACAAGGTTTTCCTTATTTCGAACCGGCTTATGATCATCGACGGAACTTCACCATATCCATTTGTGGAAAAGAGAGGATGGGAAAAGATCTTGAAAGCCTTTTTGCAACACAAATGCAGAATGACTTTTTTCCTGTTCCCCTGGAAAAGATGGGTGCAAATTTTACTTTTCTGCAACCGGATATAACCACATATGAACACCCCAGTGGCATTAGAATCTTTGCTTCCAAGCACAGCCACCGTGGCGATGCATATGGTTATCGTATTGAGGAAGGAGAAAAAACTGTAACATATTGTACTGATGTTGAGCATAAAGATGGAATAGATCCTAACGTGGTGGACCTTTCCAGAAATGCCGATCTTCTCATTCATGATGCCCAGTATACCCCTGATGAATTGAAACTAAGGAAAGGTTGGGGTCACAGCAGTTGGGAGCAGGCCATAGAGGTGGCAAAGCAAGCCGGGGTGAAAAAACTCGCTCTTTTTCATCACGACCCGGAACATAACGATACTTTTCTATCCGATATGGAAGTAGAATGCCAAAAGAATTTTTCAGACGTTTTTCTTGCAAGAGAAGGTGCAGAAATTATTTTGTAGTGGAAAGGAAGCATTGTAAAACTAAACTGAGCGTTTCAAATTTTAAAAGGGCATTAAATATCTTTGATTTCTGAAGAGTTTTTTCTGAGGTTGAGAAGAGGCTTAGAGGGTCCAATTCCATACGGTTATCGGATTTATTTTTAACTTGGTGAATTTATATATAACGGGAAGATTAAAACGATTACGTATTTTTTGTGAGGTCTTGATTCCATCTATTTTGGCATAAATATCAAGATCAAGTATAATAACATCAGGCATGTTCCTCTCAATTTCCAATAGGAGGCCTTCTTTAGAACGGACGTAAAAATCCACAGTGAACCATTTATCGATAAACCTGCATCGTATCCCCCGGTTAAATCCCTCCTCAAAGATCATAATACTGGGAATAGACATAAGGTCTCTCCTATAGAGCTTTGCAACTAGTGTTCATCCATAAATGGTCTTTTTGCTCAATCTCTGCGTTATGTTCAAAAAATAATCCTCGGAATATTAAACATATGCCTG
>JASFLX010000304.1:0-3812 GCA_050117895.1 Desulfobacterales bacterium
GTTATAAGGGTGTTTACCTGTGCGCCAAGAACGTCCGTCCGGTGGTCGTTTATGTTCCACACCCCGTTAATGTTAATTTTATATTTATCCTTATGGTGGCGCCAGTGTATCCGGGGCATGATTTCCATATTCGTCATTATAAGATCCGCATTGCCGTATAGCAGAAAGGTCTCCGTTTTTTCCCGCTGATCCGGGAATGTGTCGCTGTAAAATTTATAGGCGCCGAAATCTTTGTCAGTAAAACCCATTCCCAATTGAAATTTGTTGGATTCGCTTTTTAAAACACCCTTATAATTTATTGTTCTTATATCAAAGTCAGTGTCTTTGCCTCCAAGATAACCCGAAGAATATCGACGGCTTGCCGATAACCGGCCGGACACTTTATCCCCACTCAAGGCCCCTTGCGCACCCAAATCATAATAGCCGTATTCACCATAACCACCATGGCCTCCGAACGAGTTGCTGTTCACGTCACGAGTGATGATATTGATGACGCCCCCCATGGCATTGGGGCCGTAAATTCTTGCCGCCGGTCCTTTAATAATTTCAATACGTTCAATATCATTCAAGTTAACGGGAAGATCCATATTGTGATGACCGGTTTGAGGATCACTCATGTTAACCCCGTCAACCATGATCAGTGTCTGCTCGAAGGACCCTCCTCGAATTCCTACATCCGCCTGAACGCCACGAGCACCCCGTTGGCGAACATCCACACCGTTTACATGTTCAAGGACATCTGAAATATTATCCGCCGGTAAAATTGCAATCTCCTCCCGGCTGATCACCGAAACCGAGTAAGCAGATTCCGAAAGATGGTAAGGAATACGGCTTCCGGTGACCACCACCGGATCCAGTTCGTAGTATTGATCAGAGCTTTGCTCCGCCATTAGAGTGGCATTGCCGACCAATACTAAAATTAATGTCATTACATATATCCTGCACATGGAACACCGTCCCACCGGATTTGGTTAACTTTTGCTTTACCGCTGGTTAACGACGATGCCACTTATAGCTTTTCTTAATTTTTTTATCAAGTGCTTTTACCCTAAAGTTGCAAAAGGCGAGAATGCCGGAGGGTGTAAATCAAAACCGTTGGTAAACGCTGACGCCTTTCTATTGACAAACCGTGGCTCTGAAGCTTTTTTAGGTTTCAGGTTTCAGGTGTCAGGTGTCAGGGTTAAGGTGAATTTAGAAATTCGGGGTGGTTACAAAGAATGCATTCCTATGTTAAATGGATTTCAGAAAACATTGGAACGGAAAGTCCCAGAGCGAGAACTCCGCTGGCAGTTAGCTAAGGAAACGGCACTGTTGGCATGAAGGAATTTTTTAGAGGTTAAAGTTTCTTGTCTAATAGTTTATTATTATTTTCATCTTCAGCAATTAAATTCATCAAATATTGGCCGTACTCGTTATTCATCATTTCGGATGCAAGATCCGCCAGTTCTTCTTTGGTTATGTACCCCAAGCGATAGGCAATCTCCTCGACGCACGATATTTTAAGTCCCTGACGCTCCTGAATCGCCTGTACATAGCTTGCCGCCTGCTGTAGCGCCTCTTGGGTTCCTGTATCCAGCCAGGCATACCCTCTTCCAAGAAGCTCCACATGGAGCTGACCTCTATTCAGATACTCCAGATTAACATCGGTAATCTCAAGTTCCCCCCTGGCGGATGGTTTGAGCTTTGAAGCAATATCCACCACATGGTTATCATAAACATAAAGACCCGGTACCGCATAATTGGATTTGGGTTTCTTCGGTTTCTCTTCTATTCCGATGACATTACCATTCTGATCGAAATCTACAACTCCGTACCGTTCGGGGTCTTTTACCAGATAGCCGAAAATTAAACCTCCTGTTTTATTTTGGACGGCTCTGCGTAAAATATTTGTCAGTTTCGGGCCATAAAATATATTGTCCCCGAGTATGAGACAAACCGAATCTTTTCCGATGAATGATTTGCCGATGATAAAGGCCTGAGCCAGTCCTTCGGGCCGGGGTTGTTCTTCGTAATACAAAGAAAGCCCGAGATGAGAACCGTCTCCGAGGAGTTTTTTAAATAACGGTAAATCCTCGGGCGTAGAAATAATAAGTATCTCCCGTATCCCGGCCAGCATCAAAACCGAGAGCGGGTAATAGACCATGGGCTTGTCATAAACCGGTAAAAGCTGTTTGCTCACAACACGGGTAATGGGGAAAAGCCGGGTTCCGGAACCGCCGGCTAAGATTATTCCTTTCATATTCTATTTTCCTTTCTTATGCCATGATGATCTTTTCATTTGCCCCCTGAATTCCTTTGGTGGCGTTTCGGGTGTCAATAATCAGGTTGGCGTGGTGGACGATCTCGGCAAAATCATAATCGCTGTGATCCGTAACGATGATCACGGCATCCATCTCGGCAAGGATCTCCGGGGTAATGGGAGTGGACTCCATCTGGAAATTGTATTTTCGAGTGGTATGCAGCCTGGGTATCCATGGATCATTGTAGTTTACCGTTGCACCCTTTTCCAAAAGCATTTTCATAATGGCATATCCCGGAGACTCTCTATCGTCATCCACGTCCTTTTTGTATGCCATTCCAAGGATTAAAATGCGGCTTCCATTGAGGCTTTTTTTGTTTTCATTGAGAGCTTCCACTGTTTTTTCGATCACGTAATAGGGCATGGAGACATTGATCTCACCGGCAAGTTGAATAAAACGAGTTGAAAAATCATACTCTTTTGCTTTCCAGGCCAGATAAAACGGATCAATGGGAATACAATGCCCCCCCAGTCCGGGCCCGGGATAAAACGGCGTATACCCAAAGGGTTTTGTACTTGCGGCATCAATCACTTCAAACAGATCGATGCCCATCTTGTGAGCAAGAATCTTCAGTTCGTTCACCAGGGCAATATTAACGGAACGAAATGTATTTTCAAGAAGTTTGGTCAGCTCGGCTGCCTGGGTGGAAGAAACAGGTACGGACCGGGTAATGGAATTATACAGAGCCGTTGCCGTCTCCAGGCAGTCACTTGTGACGCCACCCACAACTTTGGGGATATTGGTGGCAGTAAATTTTTTATTCCCCGGATCTTCTCTCTCGGGAGAAAAGGCAAGGAAAAAATCCTGCCCAACCTTCATATCATTCGAGGAAAGTCTTGGGAGAAGCATCTCTTCGGTGGTCCCGGGATAGGTGGTACTTTCCAGAACGATAAGCTGTCCTCTGCGCAACGTATTTGCGATGGTCTCCGTGGTTTGCAGAAGATAGCTTAAATCCGGTTCCATCTTGTCGGAAAGGGGGGTGGGCACGCAGATCAGTATGCAATCCGCCTCGCTTAAGCGGCTAAAATCGATGGTGACATCAAACTGTTTTGAATCGGTCATTTTCTTAATCTGATCGGCCGGAATATGCTTGATATAAGATTCTCCGTGAAGAATTTTATCGATCTTCCTTGAATCCAGATCAAAGCCGATCACATGAAAACCCTTTTCTCCGAAATGAATGGCCAGCGGCAATCCCACATAACCAAGTCCGATGATACCGATTCGAGCTGTTTTTCGCTCGATCATCTCCAACAGTTTTAATGCGACTGTCCCCTTCTTTACTTCATTCATATTTTCCAACCCTTCTTGTCTAAAATTTTTTAAAACCCAATGTTATATTCATCATATCAATCGGCTCTTTTTCGACATTTTCAAACATAATACTCTGATTTTCAGAAAGCGTCACGGACTCCCCTATAGTTAACCGCCGGCTCTGATTGTTTAGGGTTATTCTCGCCGTTCCCCGGATCACAACCAAATGTCTTCGGGTGGAGACATGGGCCTGGATCT
>JASFLX010000305.1:0-3767 GCA_050117895.1 Desulfobacterales bacterium
CAGGGTTTCAAAACCCTGAATATCTCTTTCAGTATCCTCAAATCATCCCGAACGCTTTCAAAATATCCGAAACTGTTACCGAGCATTGTGACCACTTCAAAACTATCCGGAGAGAAAGGAAGTTTTCTGGCGTCCCCTTCTTTGAACTTTAGGTTGAGATTCTCTTTTTTTGCCGAGGCTTTAGCTTTCTGAATCAGATAACGGGACCGATCCAATCCTTCGACTTTATACTTTCTTCGGGCAAGTTCAAGCACGTGTCGGCCTTGTCCACAGCACAAATCAAGGATCGTGTCATCCGTCGATAAATTTAAAATATTTGTAAACAAATCGACTTCTTTACGCGTAATATTTAAGTCTTCGACAACATCCGCATCGGTTTTAAGGTAAAGGGAGTTAAAAATGTTACGCCACCAGTCCGGTTGAACATAGTCTTCAAGAGAATCTACGGGTCCTAATACCATTGGCGTTTGATTCGATTTTTTTTCCCGCGTTAAAGGTTTGTCGGGTATTTTCTTAAATTGTTTCATGCCTCTCCTTTTATGTGGCGTTTGACATAAATCCGGTATCATTGAAAAAACATAACGAATGCTTTAACTCTTGTAGGTTAATGGCTTTGCCTTGACTGTCACGTTTAGCCCAATTTATTCCATAAGGATTTTCACCCTTTGGGCCAACTTCTATGCTTGAACTGAATCGCCGCATAATTCCGACAAGCCAAATAATGTCAGCATACCAGCAATTGTTGTGCCAAATAATATATGAATCGGGGAGTTTTTATTTAAAGCCTCAAATTAAGAGAAATGAATGTTAAGATAGGGACCAGGTTGGCAGAGTTTCCGCTTTTTTTCAACAATCGGACTGAGTGTTTTAAACCGCGATACGAATGCCTAAAATTCATAGATAGGAATTCCAGAGTCCGATTTTAGCTGTATCGGAACTCATAATTCCGAATTAGCGGGTTTTGGACAAATCTGCCAAAGTGCCCGATTTTTTAGGCTATTTTCTTGTTTTTGAAGCTTTGATCTGCCTGCCCATTACCGGCTGAATATAATTTTTCCTGCCGGTTATAAGAGCGTGTTATAGATATATAATATAATTACAGATGGTTATATATTTGGCATAAAGTTTGCTTTTTCTCAAAATATATTCGCATTTCAGCGTAATAACCCAAAAATAAGGAGACAAATCTATGAAAAAATTTTCTTTCTGGTTTTCAATCGTAATTGTAATGTTGTTGGCTTTTTCAGTGTTTCTTTCAAGACCGGTAATAGCTGAACCCATTACGGTAACCATTGTGGGCGAAGTCAACGACCAATACCAGATCGTCGCCAAAGACGGCACGATCTATGAAATAGCGGATACGGAAAAGGGCGACGAAGTTTTGCAATTTATCGGATCAGTTGTTGAAGTAACAGGCCAAGTTGAGGAAAAAGATGGTGTTAAAGTTCTTGATGTAAAATCCTTCAAAGCCAAGGATGAATGATGTTTCTATATTGCAGTTCGTTTCAAATCACTTTCAAACATTGCCGATACTTGGTTGCATCTAAAGATTGCGTAAAAGAATAAAATCGCACCCCATCTCGGAGAGTATGTCTCGCATATCTATCAGCCGGAGCTTAAAAATAAGTCTCCGGCTGAATTTTTTAAAGCTTTCCCAATATCGGCTGAAACGGATTCTCGATACCTATTTTCCCCGTCTTAATCTAAAAATCTCCCCGACCCTCAAATAATTGAATTGAGGTTGTCGTCGATTGTTGCCCCTGCGATAGGAAGCGGTTTTGGCTATTATTTCAAAAGCTCCCGGCTTGAATTTTTTAAAAGTAGAATTATATTATTGATTACTTTTTAGTACGTTAGTTGTTAATTTTGTGCTTTTTATGGCAAAAAGATCCTTAATCAAATAAGTGTGAAATGCCTAAAGTGATCTAAAGTGCCTATTTATCCCGTATTCATCGGGGAAGTTAAGGAATACTTCCAAATTGTATAAAAGCCGGAGGGTAGCGACTCCTTAACTTTAGCTCACTTCAAACTTTAGCTCACCTGTAACTTTGTTTGATGAGTATTCATCATTAAAAAGGAAATTAAATATGGGAAATCAAATAAAAACAACATTTTTATTGGCAGTGATGACGGTATTCATCATGTTGATCGGCCAGCTTTTGGGCGGCCGCCAGGGATTGATCATCGCGCTTGTTTTTGCAGCGGGAATGAATTTTGTAAGCTACTGGTATTCGGACAAAATCGTTCTTCGCATGTACAAGGCCCGTGAAGCAACGCCCGATCAAGCTCCTGAGCTGTATTCCATTGTGCAGGACCTTGCCCGCAAAGCCGACCTTCCCACCCCTAAGGTTTACATCATCCCTCAGGAGTCACCCAATGCCTTTGCAACGGGCAGAAATCCGAAACATGCGGTGGTAGCGGTGACCCAAGGTCTCCTGAACATCATGAATCGTGAGGAACTTGCCGGCGTTCTGGGTCATGAACTGGGTCACGTAAAAAACCGTGATATTTTGATAGGATCCATCGCAGCGACCATGGCCGGAGCCATCATGATGCTGGCGAGCATAGCTCGGTGGTCGGCAATTTTCGGAGGGGGGAGCGACGATGATGAAGGCCTGGGCGGCTTCGGGTTGATCATCATGTCAATTCTCGCTCCCATTGCCGCCATGTTGATCCAAACCGCCATATCCCGGTCACGGGAATATCTGGCGGATTCATCGGGTGCGCATTTTTCCGGAAACACGGAAGGCCTGGCACGAGCACTGGAAAAGCTGGGGAGTTACTCGGCCAGAATCCCCGCCCATGTCAATCCGTCCACGGCCCACATGTTCATTGTAAACCCGCTTTCCGGGCAAAAAATGATGAGTCTATTCTCAACTCATCCGCCGCTGGAAGATCGAATTGCACGGCTGAGAGGCATTCAAACTCCGGATAGACCTTCAGGTCATGGTGGAGGTATGGATTTGGATAAAGGCAAGGAATTCTGGGATCGCCTGTCCAGATAAAGGTTATTCGCTATCAATCCGGGCATCCTCGACTCTCCTTACATATTTTAATGTGGTTTCTCCTCTGTTTCACTTAAAGTTTTTAAGTTTGAAATATGATTTATAAAGATGGGGCAAGTAAGAAGGTTATTCAGCCCCATCTTCTTACCTGGATGGACATCAATAAACGGATCGGATTATTTCCTTAATCTTGCATGAAAATTAATGAGATCTTTTAAACGGCTTAATTGCTTGTCTTTCTTGAAAGGGAAATAATAAATATGCAAATCCCACCAAATTTATCAATGGCATATGGGGGTCCTGACACTATTTGTCACAAAGAAAAAAAGCCATCCCCTTCAATTATAGTATTTCTTCTATTTTTGCACTTCACGAAGCTCGTCAAGCCGATCGCGGAAGCGCTTTGCCCAGAATTCGAAGGCCTTTTTGGTATCCACCCATTTGCCGCGGAAGGCGGACTTTCCACCTTGACGACGGTCCACTGCTGCGGCCAGGCGCTCCTTGGTCATGGAGTCAAGGACTTCCATTTCCGTAGCGGCTTCACCGGTTCCCAAGTTGGCATCACTGACAGCCTTGGTCGCTCCGGCAACGACCATCCCGATAGGAATGATGGAAGACAAGGTATTGGACGTCGGATTGGACGGCACCACGTCGGTGATGGCTACGCGCACCCAGAGCACATCCGGACCGGGTTGATCCACAACTTCATACCCATCCTTCACTGCTTCGAGCAGGGCATTCTGATAGAAGTCGGTCAATTCC
>JASFLX010000306.1:0-3766 GCA_050117895.1 Desulfobacterales bacterium
TTCTCAAAAATTTTCGCCCTTCGGGCGAGTGCGAAGCGCCCATTTGCCGCGTTATCAAGGGCTTGCAGTAGGCAACTACGGCTGCGCCCTTGAATGCCTTGCAAATGAACACTTCATACCCGTGAAATATACGGGATGGCCCGAATATTTCATGAAAATTTTCGATGGGCCTAAATAATATCAATGAGAACAAAATTTTATTTAAATTCAAAGCACATCATTCATTTAGATATGGATGCTTTTTATCCCTCGGTTGAGGTGATGGACAATCCCGCTTTAAATGGAAAGCCGGTCATCGTGGGGGGAAGCACGGAAAGAGGAGTGGTGTCATCCGCCTCATATGAAGCTCGAAAATTCGGTATTCATTCTGCTCAACCCATGGCTCAGGCAAGGCGCCGTTGCCCGAATGGAATTTTTCTGCCGGTCAGGATGTCAAGGTATAAAGAGGTTTCCAAACATGTGTTTGAAATATTTCATCATTTTACACCATTAGTTGAGCCCGTGTCTATTGATGAGGCATTTTTGGATGTAACCGGTTCTATACGTATTTTCGGTCAGCCCGAGAATATCGCGAAAATGATTAAAAAAACAATTTTGACACAAACAAGATTGACCGTTTCGGCCGGTGTTGCTCCTTCAAAATTTGTGGCAAAGATTGCCTCTGATATTGACAAGCCCGACGGCTTAATCGTTGTACCTCGTAGTGGTGTCAGAGAATTCTTGGATCCGCTCCCTGTCAAAAAAATGTGGGGGGTCGGAAAAATGACTCAGGTGACATTACGTCGCCTCAACATCCGTTCTTTTCGGGAATTAAGAAAAACGCCGGTTACATTTTTGGAGAAAAAATTTGGGAAACAGGGTGTCAATATGCATCAGTTGGCAATGGGGGTGGATGAAAGAGATGTGATCCCGGAACATGATGTGAAATCTATGGGCCATGAACAGACGTTTCCGCACGACATCACCTCTTTGGATGCGGCTAAAAAAGAACTCCTTGCTTTGGGAAATAAAGTAGCTCGACGGATGCGCCGTAAGGGTGTAGCCGGTAAAACGGTTACCCTGAAGGTTAAATATAATGATTTTGTTCAAATCACTCGGTCCACAACCTTGCCAAAACGCACGGATGATGGTTTAGAAATATATTCAACGGCTTGCCGTCTCTTAGAAAAAACCGAGGTGGCGATCAAACCCATCAGGCTTTTAGGGATCTCTTTGTCTCAACTCAATTTATTGGGCATGGGAATCCAACTCTCTCTTTTTGATCAAAATTCGTCATCTCAAAAACGTCAGAGATTGAACTCCACTTTAGACTCATTAGACGAAAAATTCGGTGACCAAAGCGTTCTCCCCGCCACGCTGTTAGACGGTTAGATTCGTTTGTTAAAAAACATCCTATTACGATTTGGCGGTATTTTGACCCATGTAAAGGTAATGTATAAAATTTTTATTTCAACAAACGGGTCAAAGTCTTTTACAACATAGGACATTTTTACAAAGATAGCGTTTTTTGATATTAAGCTATCTCAAAATAATCTTTTGGCCCAACCTCGGCGTTGGGTCCTCGTTTTAAGTCCTCGACATACTTAAGTATGCCTGCGGGTTAAAACTCGGTCCTGCCTTGATCTTGAACTAAAATCTTTATTTTGAGATAGCTTAATGTTAAAACAGTTTTGAATGAAATTTCGGAGTAAATCCTAATGTTGCAAAAGTCTGAGGCGTTAAGCGTCAAGGCATCAAGGGTGAAGCCGTAGTCAACCTACTGCGAACCCTTGATAACGAAGACGCTGGACGCCTCAGGCTTTCCCTTGGGGAAAAAAGATGGCATAAAATAGGTCTGATCCTTAAGTACACCATTTGGTTATTCCTCATATGGGGTGCCCAAGACAGTTTATGTTCAATACTCATGACGTTTTCGGAACCCTTTGCCATCTTTTTTATGCAACTTTGGGGTAAAAAGAGAGTATAGACAATGAATGAAAAAACATCTGAAAAAAAAGACGATCATAAAAACTCAATCCAAGGTATCGTAACGGCCAGAAAATGTGAATGCTGTGGTCATCATGAGATGGGTATTACATCACCAACCGGAAAATATATTCCTTTTAAACCGGGAATGAAGGTGAAAATTATTGAAGAAAAGGATGATTAAGATCAATTAAGATAATTTGAGAAACAGAATTTATGGAATATAAAGCAGTACTTTTTGACCTCGACGGCACATTGATAGACACGGTAGATGACATTGGTGATGCTGCAAATAGAGTTTTATCTAATAGGGGGTATCCAATACATTCTATTTCAACCTACCGACTGTTTATTGGTGAAGGTGTGAGAATCCTTTTTACCCGTGCCTTACCTGAAGAAAGTCGTAAACCAGACCTCATAAATGCCTGTCTTGAAGAATTTATCGAAGATTACAGGTGCAATTATAATGTGAAGACAAAACTATACGACGGTGTTCCGGGATTATTGGATATACTAAAACTGCATGGTTTAAAGGTTGCAATTTTATCGAACAAGCCCGACCCTATTACCAAAGACTGCGCCGCATTCTATTTATCAGAATGGAATTTCGATGTTGTTTTGGGACAGCATGATGCAATTCCCCGAAAGCCCGATCCACAGGGCGCTCTTGAAGTCGCGGAAAGACTTGCAATACCGCCGTCCGATTTTATTTACCTTGGAGACACAGCTATCGACATGAAAACCGCCGTTTCTGCGGGAATGTTCCCCGTTGGAGTGTTGTGGGGGTTTCGCTCTCTAGAAGAATTGAAGGAAAATGGGGCGCGTGTCGTTATTGACGAGCCCATGCAACTTATGGATTTTATAAGGACATGATTAAAAAAATCATATCAGGCGGTCAAACCGAAACAGATCAGGCAGTTCTTGATGTTGCAATAAAGCTGGGATTTCCCCATGGTGGGTGGATCCCAAGGGGACGGATTACCCAGACAGGAACATTGCCCGGCAAATATCGGCTTAAAGAAATGCCTACCGACAATTATTCCAGATGCATCGAACAGAACATAAAAGACTCAAAAGGAACGCTGATCATATCATACGGAAAATTAACCGGTGATTCTGATTATGCCAGGAAGATGACTTTGCAACATAAACGCCAGCTGCTTGGGATAGACCTTATTCAAACAATTGCTTTTGAAGCGGCATCTCTCATTAAAGATTGGATTCAACTGAGGCACATCGATGTCTTATATATAATTGGCCCGAGTGGAAACATAAATCCTGATAAAGAAAAACAGACCGCTGGTATCGTTGAGAGTGCATTAATATTGGATCTGATGAGTGCATCTACCGGTTCTAATATAACCGATTTTTCCAAAAAAGACTTTTCTGAGAAACTTGCTGTGCCTCCAAAAACAGTAAATGAAGCTGTTGGCATATTAATGTCGGAAATGCCGCTTAAGGATAAGGTCACCATAGCCAATATGACACAAGGTGAACTGGTTGATCTCAATTCAAACTTGGGTGCTTATATCAAAAATGTATTCCGTCTTCGGTATGGTAATGATGAACTCATCGAATCTTGCAGGTTTGTGACCAAAAATAAAAAATTAAATGAAGACGGGGCATCCTTGACCATTATTGAGTTACTATGGAAAAGATTACGGAAGACGCATAAAATAAGAGTGGTAAAATGAAAGCAATATTCAGGTATTATGAAAAAAAACTCTGAAAATATGACAAGGTTGTCCCTGGTGAAGTTTTAAGCTATCATAAAGACCGAATCATAAGAATTTATTTATCT
>JASFLX010000307.1:0-3761 GCA_050117895.1 Desulfobacterales bacterium
CTTCTAAAAGAAAATCGTGCATTTTTTTTTGGGTATAGGGATCACCGATCTGGACATGACCGGCAGGGGTATGCTCGGAAAACGTCTCTGACGAAGCGGTAACGCCGTGAATTCCGTCTTTTCCGACCCTGCCGCCGCACATGATAATCAGTTCTCCGGGAGATGTTTTCTTTGTTTCCGACGGTTCTTCCCCGATAAAAGCCGGCATAATTCCCAGCGCCGTTACAAAGACGAGACACTTTCCCATATATCCGGTATGAAAAAGTACCTGGCCGAAGGTCGTGGGAATTCCGCTTTTGTTACCGCCGTCTCTTACCCCTTCAATAACCCCATCCAGAAGGCGTCTGGGATGAAGACGCGGCTTAAGGGCCCCGTTATAATCCCTGGGTCCGACACAATAGCCATAGCTGCCCATGACCAGCTTCGACCCTTTGCCGGTTCCTAAAGGATCACGGTAAACCCCGACAATTCCGGTAATGGCTCCGCCGTATGCCTCCATATTGGATGGAGAATTGTGTGTTTCTCCGGTAATGACGTAGTAATGGTTGCTGTCAAATCTTCCCACACCGGCATTATCCCACAAAACCGATACCACCCAGGGATTTTTATCCTTCAGAGTCAGCGTCGGCGTCTCGATGCAGGTTTTAAATAAATTATCCACAACCTCGGTCTCACCGGTTTCAAGATCCAAATAACGGAATAACCCTCGAAATGTATTATGGTTACAATGATCGCTTCTGGCCTGGGAAATATATTCAAGTTCAATATCCGTTGGATCTGAAAGGTCCGCGGACGCCCGTGAGGCTTTCACCTCGGCATCCAAAAAATAGGACCTTATGAACGGTATATCCGCAGGGTTCAATGCCAGGCCCCGTTTGTCACTAATCTTTTTTAAGCCCGAGTCACTGTCTACCGATAGTGTTGACACCGTGGGTATATGGTCAAGTATGACTTTGGGAATGATGATGCCGGTTCCTTGGGCAGGATTCCATTTGTCGGCCGGAAAAATTTTCCACTGCTGGATGATATCATTGGCAAGAAGTTCGGCAGCAATCTTGTCCGTATCTTCCTCGGTCAGGCCGTTGCCTTTCAGACAATACCGCTTGGAAGTGTAGATCGCTTGACCCGGCCCGAACGTTATCCCCAGAATATCTTCCACCGCCTCAAGAGCGGTACTTCCGGGATTATCTCTAACGCCCGGCCGGTAACCGACCCAGATGGTCCAGTCAAATTCCAAATCAAGGGGATCGAAGGAGGAGATCTGTGTCACCGGATTGGTAAAAATTTCTCTTTGGATGGTTTTCAGCTGATCTTCGGAAAGATGAGCGTCAATGGTGACGATATGAATGCAACGAATGCTGTCCAGGTCAATCCCGAAATAATTCTTTGCCTTCTTGCGAATTCCGTTCCCTTCAGCATCAAACAGGTCAGATTTTAGGGCTATCTCAAGTCGATATGCCATCGTCGAATTGCATCCACCAGACGTCTGTATAAGGAAAGATCTTAAAATTTATGTCAAGTTTTTAAAAAATTACACTATTCCAGCTCGTAAACCCGTGATTCCAGAAAAGGGCCGTTTCCGGATGGAAACTCACGAGTGCCCGAACGAAAACTAGGATTTTTCGTTAAGATCAAGGCAAATCTGCAGGATAGCAGATTTGGACAGCTGTCAAGCTGCCCGCCAGGGTGAGGGGCATGGATGCCCCGAGTCAACACGAAAATTTTAACCACAGGAATACGGGTAGTATTTCGAGGATTAAAATTTGAGCCTGACGCAGATATTGGCGGAAAAGACAGTTTTCGTTCAGACACTAACTAAAAAAGACCCGCGCAATATCGTTATAAAACACATATATCATCAGCAGTATCAACACAAATATACCGGCCTGCTGGGCAATCTCTCGTACCCTTATACTTACCGGACTTCCCGTGACCGCCTCAATAAAAAAGAAAAGAAGATGGCCGCCGTCCAGAACCGGAATGGGAAGAAAATTGAGAATGGCAAGGTTTATGCTGATCAGTGCAATGAAAAAGATCAAATTGGTCGCCCCTTCTCTGGCCTGCTCCCCGGCCATCTGAGCGATCATGATCGGCCCGCTCAGCGTTTTTGGTGAAATAGTCCCCTGCAAAAGCTTAATCACACCCTTTATGGTCAGGACGGTGATATTATAGGTTTGTATAATGCTTTGCGAAAGGGACTGAAACACATTCAAATCTTTTGAAAACCCGTTACCAGATGCGGTGATTCCGATGACATATCGTTCTACATCTTCGTTAAATATATTTTTAAATGTTTTGATTTCCGGCGTAATATTTACAACCCGGGTAGAATCACCGCGGCGCACGGATATGGAAAGGGGCCGGCCTTTGCTTCCCGTAATAATATCCGCCATTTCCTCCCAAGTGGATATTTCAACGCCGTTTATGGATGTGATCAGGTCGTCTTTTTCCAGACCTCCCCGGGATGCGGGCGTATCTTCCTGCACCTCTCCTATGGAAGGCTGCAAGATAAACATGCCGGAAATTTGAAAAATGCCAAAGAAAATGATTACGGCCAGAAGGAAATTAAAAAAAGGACCGGCCGCAACGATGAGAATTCTTTTCCAGACATTTTTGTGGGTAAATGAGATCGGAATGTCGGCGGGATCTAACTCGGCATCGGGTTGCTCGCCAACCATTTTAACATATCCGCCTAAAGGTATGGCGGAAATGATATAATCGGTAATGCCGATCTTTTTACCGATTAATCTGGGTCCAAAACCGAGTGAAAATTTTTCGACCCCTACGCCGAATAATCTGGCGACCAGGAAATGTCCCAGCTCATGAAAAAATATCAGTACGCCCAAAACGATGACTAAGGCAAATATATTAACGCTCATTACCGTAATAGTTCCTGCTGAAAAATGATTGTAAAATTACATCATATCGATTAAATTTCGGGCCTGCTCCCGGGCCCATCTGTCAGATTCTATAATATCATCAAAGGCCGGGTTTGTCACCACTGTGTGGCTCTCCATTGTTTTTCCGATAACCTCAGGTATTTTAACAAATGGGACACGCTGCTTCAAAAAAGCCTGAACGGCCATCTCGTTTGCGGCATTTAACACCGCCGGCAGCGTCTCTCCGGCTTGGCAGGCCTGGTACGCCAGATCAAGGCATGGAAACTTATTTAAATCGGGCTGTTCGAAGGTAAGCGATCCGATCCCGGCAAAATCAGGCAGCGGCTGTTCCAGTGCAAGACGTTCAGGATACGACAGGGCGTAGGCAATTGCCCCCTTCATATCCGGAATTCCAAGCTGGGCCATTACTGCTCCATCTTTAAAAGAAACCATGGAATGAATCACACTTTGCGGGTGGATCAGAACTTCAATCATTTCCTGAGAAATACCAAACAGACATTTTGCTTCTATAACTTCTAGCCCCTTGTTCATTAGGGTCGCTGAATCGATGCTTACCTTTTTTCCCATCTGCCAGGTTGGATGGTTGAGTGCATCCCGGGGCTTAATTTTCACAAATTCGTTTTCCGGCCGGTTCAAAAACGGACCGCCGGAAGCGGTGAGTAGAATTTTGTCCAAATCCTGTTTGCGATTGCCTGCAATGCATTGAAAAATTGCGCTGTGCTCACTATCTATTGGAATTATCTTTACACGATTTCGTGCCGCCATTTTTATAACCATCTCGCCGGCCATTACAAGGGTTTCCTTATTTGCCAGGGCAATGTTTTTTCCCGCCTCTATGGCAGCGAGGGTCGGTATCAGTCC
>JASFLX010000308.1:0-3759 GCA_050117895.1 Desulfobacterales bacterium
ACCCGTGTTATCTGTTTTTTCAATTCTCTGAATTTAGACTGGGAAATATTCTTGTGGATGATTTTAATGCCATCTGGCATCATCCCATATTGAATCATTTTAGAACATTTAACAAAAACAACTGCCCCAACACAGCCTGTTCGCTGTTTCATTCCTGCCATGGGGGGTGTCCTGCATTGAGTTATATTTTTTATAACACGCTCAACGGACAGGACCCGAGATGCGTTAATCAAGAATGATCGTTGAGAAAAGAAAAATCTATGAGAAGGAGCATCATAATGAACACATTTGATCTGAAAAATTACGCCCTAACTTCCAAGTCCGGTGAATCTATTTTTGGCCTGGAACATACCGGCAGCCATGCCTGCTATATGATCTATGGGGTTTTAAAACCCGGGCAAGAGAAACGGGTGATAAAACCCGGAAAAGGTCATGAAGAAATGGTTCTTGCCGTGAAAGGAAATTTTGAGATATCCGGACGGTTCAGCGGTCGGTTAAACGAAGGACGCGCATTTCATATTGCCGGTGAGGATAAGGTTTATCTCCAAAATACAGACACTACAGATGCCTGTTATGTGATTGCCGGAGGTCACTCCCAAGAGGGGCATCATCATTGACTTGAAAATAAAATAAATCTGCTTGCATTTTTTGAAATCCATTCAATAGAATAAGATAGCAGGTCAAAAATCAATAAAAGCGAACCAGTTTAAGGATATGATCAAATATTCAAAAGGAGGTAAACCATGCTTAAATTAGGTGAGAAAGGTGCGATACTGCAACGTGACAACAAGACCTATGCGGTAGCTCCCCATATTCCCTGCGGTGTCGTCACCCCGGAGCTGCTTCGAAGGATCGCTGATGTTGCCGAAAAATATAAGGCTCAAGCCATCAAGATTACCGGGGCAACCCGCATTGCCATTGTGGGTCTCGAGGAGGAACATATTGATTCGGTTTGGGATGATCTGAAACTGGAAAAAGGAGCCGCTGTGGGACTCTGTGTTCGCAGCATCAGGGCATGTCCCGGGACCACGTTTTGCAAGATCGGTCGACAGGATGCTTTGGGAATCGGAATGGAGTTGGACCAGCGCTATCATGGCAAAGAATTACCCGGAAAATTCAAAATGGCCGTGTCCGGCTGTCATCTGAGCTGTGCCGAGTCGTGGGTGCGTGACGTGGGTCTGATCGGCAAAAAGAGTGGGTGGCAGGTTGTTATCGGCGGCAACGTGGGTGCCGAGCCACGGATTGGCCAGGAAATCGCTTCGGGTTTGGATGATACCCAGGTATTGAAAGCGGTAGATAAACTCGTTCAATGTTATCAAGAAAATGCAAATAAAAATGAACGCCTCGGCAAACTGATTGATCGTATTGGCATGACCCCGTTTAAAGAGGCCATCACTTAAAGACTTTTTTAAGATCCCCAGATCCGAATCGGGCATGTCGGTTAAGGTTTTTGTTTATACCCACATCCTTTGGTATGACAGGAAAGATAAGTACCTTGTTTTTTCGTGGTTTTTTCAAGCAGGAAGCCGGCGCCGCACTTGGGGCATTCTTTAGCGACAGGCTTGTCCCATACGGCGAAATTACAGTCGGGAAAGTGGCTGCAGCCGTAAAATATTTTACCCCGTTTGGACTTGCGCTGCACAAGAGTGCCGTCACAGTCTTTTTCAGGGCAAGTTACGCCGGTTGGCTGCACCTCGTTGTCAGAGACAACCGATTGAGTGTTTTTACAGTCCGGGTAACCGCTGCAAGCGTAAAATGTACCGTATTTTCCCTGTTTGATGAGCATGGGTTTTCCACATTTTTCACAGACTCTGTCGGAAGCTTCGTCAGAAGACGGCTCAATAGGATGAATTACGCCTTTTTCATCCCGGGCGTAGTTTCGGGTATAGGTACATTTCGGATAGTTGCTGCAACCCAGAAAATGTCCGTTTTTGCCGACCCTGATCGTTAGTGTTGAATGACATTTGGGACAGACCAGGTCTGTTGGCATACCCACGGCCTTTAAACTGAGCATATCTGTTGAAGCTGTTTTTAGGGTGTTTTGAAAAGAGTCATAAAAGCGTTCCAAGACTTCTAAAGAATTAACATCTGAAGCTTCTATACGGTCCAGGTTATCCTCCATTTTTGCGGTAAATTCCACATCAAATACTTCGGGGAAGCTTTGCACCAGCAGGTCGTTTACGATAAATCCAAGCTCGCTGGGCTTAAAATAATTTTTAACCATATCCACATATCCCTTTTCTCTGATTGTGGAGAGAATGTTTGAATAAGTGCTGGGACGGCCGATCCCGTTTTCTTCGAGTTCTTTGACCAAAGACGCCTCCGAAAACCTTGGGGGCGGCAGGGTAAAATGTTGTTTGGGCTCTAATTTATTGAGTTTCAAGACCATTCCTTCATCAAGTTCAGGAAGATCATCTTTTGCCTGCCGGTTTTTGCTTTCGATCTCCTCGTCCACAGACATATAAAGTGCCATGAAACCGGGAAACTTAACTGTTGATCCGCTTGCGGTGAACAGGTAAGAACCGGCTTTTATCGATACCGAAGTTTTATTGATAAGCGCCTGCTTCATCTGGGATGCAACAAAGCGTTCCCAGATAAGCCGGTATAAGGCAAGCTGGTCTTTGGAAAGATACGGGGTTACTTTTTCAGGGGTATTAAAAACCGATGTGGGTCGTATGGCTTCATGGGCATCTTGAGCCTTCTTACGGTTTTTGAAAATTCTCGGCTTATCCTGAGCATATTTTTCTCCGAATTTTTCCCGAATAAGTTCTATAGCCTGAAAAGCGGCTTCTTTTGCAATGCGTATGGAATCTGTCCGCATATAAGTGATTAGCCCTTCGGGTTCACCAGGTCCAAAGTCTATACCTTCATAAAGCTGTTGTGCGATGCTCATGGTCTTTTTGGCCGAGAATCTTAACTTTCGTATGGCTTCCTGTTGAAGTTTGCTAGTAATAAACGGCGGGAGAGGATTTCTTTTCGTGGTTTTCTTCTGAACTTTTTCCACGGTAAATTTTTCTCCGGACAGCTCTTCCACGATGGAATTTGATGACTTTTCATCAGGAATTTTGATTTTTTCCCCTTTCTTTTTAACCAGCTTTGCCGTAAATGGTGGTGGTGCGTTATTCTCAAGGTGGGCGGTTATCGACCAGTACTCTTCGGACTCAAAGGCCTGGATAGCGCGTTCCCTTTCACAAATGATTCGCACGGCAACGGACTGTACCCGCCCGGCGCTGAGTCCGCCTTTTACTTTACGCCACAACAAGGGAGATATCTGGTATCCCACAAGTCTGTCAAGAATCCTACGAGCCTGCTGGGCTTCATACTTGTTACGGTTGAGATCTTCAGGCGATGCAATCGCCTTATGAATGGCGTTTTTTGTAAGTTCATGAAAAAGAACTCTGTGGAATCTTCTCCCTTTTTTTTTGAGAACTTCAGCGGTATGCCATGCGATGGCTTCACCTTCCCTGTCCGGGTCAGGCGCAAGGTAAATATCATTTGAATCGCCCGCAGCCTGTTTCAGAGATTTTATCACTTTTTGTTTTCCGGGAATGTTCGTATATATGGGTTTAAAACCTTCTTCGATATTGATGCCGATTTCCTTTGCCGGAAGGTCCTTTATATGACCGACGGTTGCAGCGACATTGTAATTATTACCGAGATATTTTTTTAGGGTTCTCACTTTAGTTGGGGATTCTACGACAACAAGCGGTTTGATCACAGTATTACCTCATCACATTATTCAAATTGGGGGCGAAGCCA
>JASFLX010000309.1:0-3699 GCA_050117895.1 Desulfobacterales bacterium
GTTCGGTGCGCGTTTAGCCGATGGGTGACCCAGCGGACACGGACTGAGCGGTTCCGTTCAGTTAGCAGTCAGCGGATTTATCGCACTCATCTGTTTCTTTATCGGCGGCATAATCATGGCGCGGATTTTATATGGGGGAGGTGATCGGATATGAAAGAACTCGTATACGGTTTGATAACAGGCATTATGTTTGGCTTCTTGCTCCAGAAGGCAAGAGTTATCCGATATGATAAGCAATTGGGGGCGCTGCGGTTTATTGATATGACGATCGTAAAATTTATGCTTTCAAGCATTTTTGTCGGCATGATCGGGGTATATGTTCTTACAGATATGGGTTTGGCCAAACTTTCCGTTAAATCAACTATTTTAGGCGGGGTCATTCCCGGAGGTTTAATATTTGGCCTTGGATGGGGATTACTGGGGTACTGCCCGGGAACTTCCGCTGGTGCTGTCGGCGAAGGTCGATGGGACGGCATATGGGGAATTTTCGGGATGTTAGCCGGCGCGTCCTTGTATGCCGAAGCTTTCCCCTTTTTGAAAAAGACCGTATTAACATGGGGCGATTTCGGAAAGATTACACTGCCGCAGGTTTTAGGAGTCAATCATTGGATAATTATTTTCATATTTATTATCGGAGGTTCTGCGCTTTTCTGCTGGTTTGAAAAAAAAGGGCTATAAAAATCGGGTGCCTTGAAATATCCTGATCGCCTGGAAGCCATTATCACGTCCCAAAGCCAACCGCTTTAGTACTAAAAACTGCGCAGCCTCTGGGAAATGAGTAACAAAACCATGAACGATTCGCAAAAAAATCCACGCATATTGATCGTAACGCCGGAGATTACTTATTTGCCAGGCCGTATGGGAGGACTGGCATCTTTTTATACCGCCAAAGCAGGGGGACTTGCCGACGTTTCGTCTGCACTGATCAGTACCCTGTTTGAACAGGGAGCCGATGTACACGTCGCCCTTCCCGGCTACCGTGCCATTTTCAGTAACGGTCTGGCTCCTGTTTTAAAAAAAGAACTCCGTAGAATTCAGCGCAAAATGCCCGATGATCGTATCCATCTGGCCGAAGACCGGGCTTTTTATTACATCAACCGTGTGTATTCCGCTTATGGAGAAGAAAACATTAAACTTGCTCTGGCTTTTCAGCGGGAAGTGATCAGTCATATTGTCCCCCAGGTTCAACCGGATCTGATACACTGCAACGACTGGATGACCGGCCTGATCCCGGCAATGGCCAAAGAGATGGAAATTCCCTGCCTTTTTACCATTCACAACATTCACACCATTAAAACAACACTGGCCTACATCGAGGACAGGGGAATTGATTCGGCTTACTTTTGGCAGCACCTCTACTACACAAATATGGCCTATGACTATGAGACCACCCGAGACACAAACCCGGTCGACTTTCTGGCCAGCGGAATTTTTGCCGCCCATTTTGTGAATGTTGTCAGCCCGACATTTTTACTGGAAATCGTCAACAGGCAGCATGATTTTATCGAACCGCCTATACAACAAGAAGTCACCCATAAATACAATGCCGGCTGCGCCGTTGGAATATTGAATGCACCGGATCCCGCCTTTGATCCTTCCAGAGATGATAATCTCAAGCAAAAATACACATCCAAGGACTTTGCTGAGGGTAAGCGAGCAAACAAATTATTTTTACAAGAGAATCTGCGCTTGATTAAAGATGAAAAAGCACCCGTTTTCTTTTGGCCGTCCCGGCTTGATCCGGTCCAAAAAGGGTGCCAACTGCTGGCGGAAATTTTTTACCAGGTTATCTCCAAATACTGGCACCAAAATCTGCAAGTCATCTTCGTCGCCAATGGTGATTATCAGATGGTATTTAGAGACATTGTGAATTATCACGAATTTCAGGGGCGCGTAGCCATTTGCGATTTTAACAATCAGCTGGAACATCTGGCTTACGGCGCTTCGGATTTTATCCTGATGCCTTCAAGATTTGAACCTTGCGGCCTTCCACAAATGATCGCCCCGATTTACGGATCTCTTCCGGTGGCCCATGATACCGGAGGGATCCACGATACGATCAGGGATCTGGATGTTGAACTCAATTCCGGCAACGGCTTTCTGTTTAATACCTTCGACGAGAACGGCCTTTTCTGGGCCATTGACCAGGCCATGAACTTTTATAATTTGCCCAATCATATAAAGACCGAACAAATCCAAAGGATTATGACTGAAAGTGTCGCCACGTTTACCCATGCCAAAACCGCACGGCAATATATCGAACTCTATGAGAAAATGCTAAAACGGCCGCTTATCGTTTAAGTGGAAGCATGCCCAAAGTTCGAACATTATTTTAACAACAGAAATCCATGTGATGGGGGATCATAGCATTTTTGGGATTTGCTGTCTTATTCCAAAATTATCTGATATAGTTAGTACGCACCAGACATATTAAAGCGACGCTAAAAAGTTTAATTTCGTAGACTTCACTCATCGAGGAGAACATCTATGCCAAAGAAAATACTATTATTGCTGTGGGCGGTATTGATTCTACTCTTAGGTAACCCTATCAACGTCAGTGCCGATACCGATCATAAGTCGTTTGAAAAAGCCGATCTATCCACACTGCAGTTTAAGCGTATCACCGTCATGCCCTTTCTCGTCGGCAAGTTGGAATCACCGGAAAACCCGGTTGAAAAGCCTTTGAGTCAGCCACTGGGACAACTTCATATTAATCCCGCCAATTTGGCAGAAGGGGCAGACCGGATCATGACCCGGGTGGTCAATGATGTGCTGCAAATTCGATTTGCGGATCAAATGGTTTCAATGGAAGAAGCCGCCGCCGTTTACGCGGATGTCATTCGAGACCTAACGCTGGACACTCCACGCAAATTAGCCAAAAAATTTGGTGAGAACCTGCAAGCGGATCTTGTGGTGGTTGGTGCGATTTGGCGTTTTCGGGAAAAAGGGACCGTTGAAGAAAATCCTGATAGCCCTGCATCAGTTGCTTTCGCTGTCTATTTGATAGAGGTTGCCAGCGGTAAAAGGCTGTGGCGTAATGCGTTCGACGGCACTCAAAAAGCCTTGTCGGAAGATGTATTGGGCGGGTTAAAACAGATAAAAATGGGACTCCGTTGGCTTTCTGTTAACGAACTGGCACGCTATGGGGTAAAGAATGTTTTTAGGAAATTTCCGCTGCGTTGAATGGTAATATCAATATCATCCATATATGACTATCCAAGGATGTAGGAATCATGAAAAAAATCGTCATCAACACAGGCGGAGGAGATGCACCGGG
Organism: Desulfobacterales bacterium; assembly: GCA_050117895.1. Classification (GTDB taxonomy): domain Bacteria; phylum Desulfobacterota; class Desulfobacteria; order Desulfobacterales; family UBA11574; genus S5133MH16. The sequence continues at coordinate 3,278 of JASFLX010000309.1, forward strand.
ATTAAATGCGGTCATTCGGGCCATCGTATTGTCCGCCAATAACAGGGGCTGGGAAGTTTACGGCAGCCGCTTTGGCTACCGGGGTCTGCTTGAGAACGATCATCTCGTTCATCTTGACCGTGACGCGGTGCGGGGTATCACTCATCTGGGGGGCACCATTTTGGGCACCACCAACAGAGGAGATCCTTTCAACTATCCGGTGAAAACAAAAAACGGTGTTACATTGGAGGACCTTTCCGGACAAGTAGTTGAAAAGTTTCACAAGTACGGATTCGAGGCCTTTATCGTGATCGGCGGCGACGGATCGCTCCGGATCGCTCAACGCTTCGTTGATTTGGCCCTTCCCATTGTTGCCGTGCCCAAAACCATTGATAATGACCTGGGCAACACCGTCATCACATTTGGTTTTGATACTGCAGTAA
>JASFLX010000310.1:0-3698 GCA_050117895.1 Desulfobacterales bacterium
AAGAACGCATGCGCGAGTTATTAGACCTTGTCGGACTCCCGGTCGAGAGTTTTGCTCAAAGATTTCCCGATGAACTCTCCGGTGGTCAGCAGCAAAGAGTCGGTGTTGCCCGCGCCCTTGCCGCAAATCCAACCTATTTACTCATGGATGAGCCGTTCGGTGCTCTTGATGCCCTCACCCGTGAAGCACTCCAGCAAGAACTATTGAATTTGAAAAAACAACTTAAAAAGACGATCGTATTTGTCACCCATGACCTTCATGAAGCGCTCCTTATTGGTGACCGCATTGCCATTCTGCATGAGGGTAATCTGGAACAGATCGGAAGGAAAAAGGATATATTGGAGACGCCGGCAACCCAATTTGTACAAGATTTATTTACGATAAAACGGCCGGGAACTTTGACATAAAAGGGCACTTCATATGAGCTTAGATGCTGTGGTTACATATGTCGTCGAACGATTGCCGGAACTATGGCTTCGAACCGGGGAACACCTCATGCTGACAGGATGCTCAACCCTTACAGCCATGTTCATTGGGATCCCTGTGGGTATTCTCATTTTTCGGACGACTTGGCTGCGCGGTCCATTGATGGGAGTTATCGGTATTCTTCAGACCATACCCAGCCTGGCCATGCTGGTCTTTTTGCTGGCGCTGCTCAAAAAAATCGGTGCATTACCTGCCCTCATTGCCCTTACCCTCTATGCCCTGCTTCCGATTGTCAGGAATACCCTTACAGGACTGGAAGAAGTCTCCGCTGAAGTAATGGAAGCTGCCCAAGGAATCGGTATGAAAGGATACCAGCAGCTTATGATGGTTCGGATACCCTTGGCCGCACCGGTGATCGTCGCCGGCATCCGAACTGCGGCAGTGGTGGGGGTGGGTATCGCCACCCTATCGGCGTTCATCGGAGCCGGCGGACTGGGGCAGTTCATTAATCGCGGCCTGGCGTTGGCCAATACAAATCTCATTCTTCTCGGTGCAATTCCCGCCGCACTGCTCGCCCTGGTGGTGGATTTTTCCATCGGGGCGTTTGAGTGGGGGTTTCGACCGGAACGAAAAAAAGATAAAAAAGGATCACTTCAGTGGTTGATGAGACGGCTGGCCTTTATGTTACCCGTTGCTCTTGTTATGATCAGCATCATAACCTACTTTACAAAACCCGGATGGATTTCCAAATCAGCAGCACAATTGAAAACTGGTCACAAAATTATCAGGATTGGAACCAAAAACTTTACCGAACAGCTCATTTTAGGGGAGATGATGGCTCAACTGATTGAGAAAAAGACCGATTTAATTGTGGAACGTCGTTTTAATCTTGGCGGTACAATGATCTGTCATGGCGCACTTGTCAATGGAGAAATCGACCTTTATGCCGAGTATACAGGGACCGGATTGACGGCGATTCTAAAACATCCGGTGATTCCCGACCCCGAAGAGGCGTTGAACCATGTAACCCGAGCCTACCATGAACGTTTTGATGCTCAATGGCTTAAGCCTTTCGGATTTAACAATACATACGCGATTACGGTCCGTGAAGCGGATGCAAAGAAGAACCAATGGAACCGGATCTCTGATCTTGGAAATACTGCTATAGATCTACGAGCAGGCTTCACTGCAGAATTTGCGGAGAGGCCCGATGGTTATCCGGGACTCCGCCAGATTTATGCTTTACGATTCGGTGAGGTCCGGGATTTTGATCCCGCACTCATGTACGAAGCCGTGGCCAACGGGGAAGTGGATGTGATATGCGCCTTTGCCACTGACGGTCGTATTGCAGCATATCATTTAAAACCGTTAAAAGATGACCGGAATTTTTTCCCTCCATACCATGCTGCCCCTGTCATCAGAGAAGAACTCCTGAAAACCCATCCGAAACTGGGGGATGTTCTATCACTTTCCGGAGGACTCATTGACAATGCTACGATGCAATGTTTGAACTTTGAGGTGGATGGGAAAAAAAGAAGAACAGCTGAAGTGGTAGAAGAATTTTTAAAAGCAAAGGAACTTCTTTAAAATAGATGAATATGGTCATCTGGTGCAGTCCGGCCATGAGACACCCTCTATTGAAATATAATCTGATAATCATTTATCACTTTAAGCACACCTAAAAATTATCTCTCAAGTATTCCAATCCGTTACATTATCAATGTTATCAGGTACGAAATGAACCTATTTAGTGTCCATCCATAAATACATATTAAGCACAAATTAAGTTTCCAATTCAGAAATTAGCAATTTTTCGCAAGGTCAAGGAAATCAAGGAATTACGCGGAGGCGTACACGTAGTACGCCGCACAAGTAATTCTGCAGATTGACGAAGAAATTGCGGAAAAGGGCAATTTCTGGATGGAAACTATTTAGTGTCCATCCAGAAATGGTAGATTTTGGTTTCCGGCAAGGCCCGAGCGAGTTTTCAACCTCCCCGAAAACGTCACGGGATCTCCGACAGGCATAGCGCGGGATTTCGAGGATTGAAAACGAGCGAGAACGCCGCCGGGGGCCGAAAGATGCCGTTTCTGGATGGACACTATTTAATTTCTTGACACATACAAATGACAAAAGTAAGTTCCCTGAGATGTTACATTTAACAAACCAGTATCCATCCATAAGGGTTCGTAAAGATAAAAAACTTAAAACTGTTTATAAGAGACCCTCCCGGCTGCTAAACCACCTATAATATTGGTTGAATATTGGGATTTTAGAATGCCGGATTAATGGGTTTTGGCTATAGGACAAATCAAATAATGAAAGAGGTTGCAAAAATCGAATTGGAAAAAAAATTAAAACAATCAAGAAAAGAAATTGAACATTATAAAAGAATTGCCAAAGAAACCGGCAACATTTGTTTAAGAGAGACGGAAGCCTTATCGCAACTTATTTTATGGCGCAAGCAGGCCGAGGAAAAACTTCGGGAGAACGAGGAGAGATATCGAGCCGTAGTAGAAGACATGCCTGCAATGATTTGCCGGTTTCTTTGTGATGGTACATTAAATTTTGTAAATACAGCATATTGCAATTATTTTAGCAAAAAAAAAGAAGAATTGATAGGGCAAAACTTTTTCCAGTTTATTCTTAAGGAAGATCAAAATAAAGTAAAAAATCAGTTCATGTCTCTGGATCCAAAAAGACCTACCATAACATATGATCATCAAGTCATGGCACCGGATGGAAAAATTCGCTGGCAGCAATGGATCGGACGGGCTATTTTCGATGACCAACATAATTTGTCAGAGTATCAATCTATCGGAAGGGATATCACCGAAGAAAAAATTGCACAGCAAGAAAAAACCATGCTCGAAATCCAGCTGCAACAAGCCCATAAAATGCAGGCGATCGGCACCTTGGCCAGCGGGTTTGCCCACAATTTTAACAACCTGCTTATGGGAATCATGGCAAATATATCATTAATGCTTCTGGATGTTGATTCAACTCATCAGCATTATAAGTATCTAAAAAAAATTGAAACGCAGGTAAACAACGGATCTAAACTGACAGGCCAGCTTACCGGATATGCGAGGACAGGGAGAGATGGGGCCAAGCCGATTAATTTGAACCAGTTGTTAAAAGAGACCTGCGATACGTTTAAAATAGCCAAAAAGGAGATTTTAATACATCAAGATTTGGATGAAAAATTACATGGAATAGAATCTGACATGGGACAGATTGAACAGGTACTGTTAAATCTGTATGTTAATGCG
>JASFLX010000311.1:0-3688 GCA_050117895.1 Desulfobacterales bacterium
CTTTATAACGCCAAGCATCACAGGCGCGAGTTTACGAGCGTCCTAGTGCATGTTTTTGTGTACGCCCGGCATGGGCGTGAACTTATGGGGTGAAAGTCCCCTATACGTGAATCCTGTTAATGTGTTTAACACATTAATAAAAGTATTAGCCGACGGCAAGGGCGTTTCCGTGAGGAAAGGTCTGAAGGAAGCTCGAGTGCAAAGCTATGAGCCGACGAACAGAAACAGCATATAAGGCCCAGTCTCCGGGTGAGTTAGCACAACATAACGAAGCCCAGGATTCAGGAGATAGGGTAAATGCTGTGGTTGTGTAGCGAAAGTTCACGTTCTTATCCGGGGAGATCTGCCTGACATGCGGTCGCAATATGCGAAAGCGCCCTATGTGGCAACATGTAGGGTGATCAGGCAGAAGTCAGCAGAGGCTATAGTAGCCCAACGCCCGGGGTAATACCCGGGACATGGTGAAGGGCCGAACACTTAAACAGGGAAGGAGCCTCAATGAGCTCGCATAACACAGAGAATTCGACCGAAGGAGTGAATATGCGGCGTGTTATTGAATCGCCCGACCCGAATGATTACCTGCTGGAACGGATATTGTCCAAAAGTAACATGAAGCAAGCATGGAAACGGGTGAAAGCCAATAAGGGTGCTCCTGGTATCGACAATATGTCGATTACGGAGTTCCCGGACTTTGCCCGTAAACACTGGAACGCTATCCGTGAATTGCTGTCAGATGGCAGCTATCAACCCTTGCCGGTTAAACGGTTGGAAATTCCCAAATCTTCGGGCGGTAAACGCCCGCTGGGTATTCCAACCGTCACAGACCGGTTGATCCAACAAGCCATTTCTCAGGTTCTTGTGCCTATATTTGATCCGGGCTTTTCAGATGCAAGTTATGGGTTCAGACCGGGTCGGTCTGCCCATGATGCGGTCTATAAAGTTCAGGCTTACATCAAAGAAGGCTTTCGGATCGCCGTGGACATGGATTTGTCAAAGTTTTTCGATATGGTCAACCATGATGTGCTTATGCATAGGGTTGCCCGGAAAATCAAAGACAAACGTGTCTTAAAGCTGATTGGTAAGTACCTGAGAGTCGGTGTGGTGGTTAATGGTCGCCGACAGGTCACCCGAAAGGGTGTTCCCCAAGGTGGCCCGCTATCCCCAATTTTGGCTAATATTCTTCTGGATGATCTGGATAAAGAGCTTGAGAAAAGGGGGCACAGGTTTGTCCGCTATGCCGATGACTTCCTCATATTAGTGAGAAGTCTTCGGGCAGGAGTGAGAGTGTTCCGAAGTATCGAGCGGTTTCTCAACCGTAGGCTCAAACTCAAGATCAACCAAAAGAAAAGCCGTGTGGCTAAGACGGATGACACGAATTTTCTGGGGTTCACTTTTAAGGGAACCAAAATTCGGTGGTCAGACAAGGCTTTCCATCAATTTAAATGGAGAATCAAAAGACTGACCGGTCGAAGCTGGTTCGTGTCCATGGAATACCGCATGAAGGAGATTGCGAAATATCTTCGGGGCTGGATGAACTATTTCGGTATATCGGAGTATTATCGCCCTATACCTGAAATCGATCACTGGCTCCGACGACGGGTACGAATGTGCTATTGGAAACAATGGCGATATGTTCGCACCCGTGTTCGTAACCTTCTTAAAATGGGTACCCATCCGAACGTGGCCATTCCCATGAGCTTTTCTCGTAAAGGCCCGTGGAAATGTGCCCGGACCTTAGCCACGCAAACCGGTATGACCAATCAATGGCTTAAGGATCAAGGTCTGCTATCTGTCAAAGAACTGTGGGTGAACATTCATTACCCGACTACGGTCCGGTAATTTAAGTGAACCGCCCGGTGCGGACCCGCTTGCCGGGTGGTGTGGGGAGGGGGAGAGAAAGACTCCCCCTTACCCGATTATGACCCTCCGTATCGTAATTCAATCCGAATTATCTTCAGACTCATTCATTTCTTCTAAGGGCAATTCTGAGAATTTACATAGCTCGGATATAAATCTATTCCACCGCTTTTCTCCAGCATCAAGATAGAATCCAGGAATTAGCAAGTGCTCATGATTCTTTGTGTCAACCAAATAAAGTTCCATCCTTTTTCCTGAGCGCTCCGAGTAGTTCAATTTGTGTTCCTTGGTCCAGCAAGAAATTGTTTTTGTTTTCAATAAAAGCTTCGCAATATCTTTTAAATGGAATGATTTTTTCTGTTGAGTGCTTATCCTTGAGCCCTCATATGTAAGCTTTCCATTTTCAATGAGGATGTAATCATGAAACAGGGTGAATGGTACTGGCGGGATCGTCCTTCCCACAACAGGATCATCCAGAATATAGGGAACTTTAATTTTCACAGGATTAGATATTTTATTGTTCAGAGTCATAACACCCGCCATCACCAATGGGCAGGTTTAACAGGCTTTTGTAAGAGGCGACTAAACGCCAAACTTGATAAAATTTCTAAACGCCATGACCCTGCCCATTGGGTGCATGGCGTTGTTAGCGGTTTTACATTATATTCAAAAAAGTTGTGCCGCTGTTCAAGGTATTTCATTCCTCTGTGTATGGAATATTGTTTTCTTCACACCAATCTATAGCCTTACGTTTGAATGCTTCTCTGCGATATTTAAACCAATTTTGTTCAATGCCATATTTAAAAATATTATCCTTGAATCTTCGGAAAGCACCGCTTCCTTTGATTGAACGATACATTTTGTCTTTCAATTTTTCATCATCCAGGGATATGCAGAACTCCTCGATGCTTTCATATTCATGAATATCAAATTGAGAAGGCAATAAAATATAATCTTCTTCTGACTCAAGCACATCTATTGCCACTTGAATAGCATCCTGCTCCCAGTCTGAATAATGAGAAATATCTTCTTCGTCTTCAGCAGCGGAGAAATGCTCATCAGTGACCATTACTATCTCACCTGTTTTTTTATTGAGATAGCATGAATGAAAATCAGATTGGATTTCCATTTCATCAATAATGTCTTTCAATTTTACTGGTAGAGGCATTTTATTATTCTTTATTTTTGCATCCCGCTATCCGCCTGAATCACAGGCGCGAGTTTATGAGCGCCCTGTGCATGCGGAGGTTTAAGTAAGCCGCTTCGCGGCAGATAATTAAATCCCTATAAAATGGTCATCATCCCCTAAAAAGATATCACGGCGGCCGTTCCCATGGGTAAAATGTGCTTCAAGGCACCCTTAAGTTCTATGGGTAATGGCCTGACAATATTGAACTATTAGCAACATCCATGAGAAATATCAATCCATTTTAATCAATAATCAAGGTTTGACCCCATTCATTGGCGGTCTTCATGGAGAAGGGGGGCGACTCTTTTGTCCCAACAATCAGTGGTTGCGGGGAGTTTGAACTCTGCTGCCCTCCGACATCGGTAGACACCGCAAATGTCAAAAGTGAAAAACAAATAACAAGACCTATGGTGATCTTCATTTATCTCCTGCAATTTTTTTAAAGTAATTTTTCGATATGGTAAACGGAAATCGTCGCACCAAGTTTGGCATCTCCACAGGGTGCGGTTTTCGTAAGATATAAACTAAAAACTTTCCGCGCACAGCCCCTCAGCCGGGTGAGCAGCCTGAAGTCGAGCATGAAATAGAACCGCAGCCGTTCTGAATACCCAGTGCCAGAGAGTCACATATCACAACATCTAT
>JASFLX010000312.1:0-3672 GCA_050117895.1 Desulfobacterales bacterium
ATTTCCGGTTCCTTTCATCAGAATATTTTTAGCTTTCTTTTTCCGGCGAAAACGACGGGGGCCTTGGAATGCATGATCGCGGTTGTCAACACGACAGCTCGAAACGACCAATGAAAAATGATAAATGATAAGAACTTGCTTTCAAGCGTGAAAAATAAAAAAAAATTAAGGTTGTGTGCCGTGGCAAGCTGAATCCCAGTATATAGTACGACCACATCCCTCCGCAACAACCGAAAATCGGCAACCTGCCAGTACAATTTTTATGACTGAAATCGGACATTATGTCAAGTCATTACGTTCGTGCAGAACGTGCACAAACTTCTAACGAAAATCAAAAAATAACATTATAAATTTGATAAATCTATTCCTCACTACTTTGAGAGGGTTATGCGGCTATTATCACTGTCCACTTTAATAGCCGCCTCGCTTTATGAACCGTTTGGATCCATATTTTACAGTCCTGAATAATCATTAATAACCTTGAATCCCCAGAATCATGCACAGAAAACTGTGCACCTTGTGTACCTAATGCACATTTTTATGTGCATTTTTTGATCCAATCCGCCTTTTTTATTCCCCGAGAGTTACAACCAACTTCACATAAGCCCCCATTAAATAGGGATTCTCGACATTTTATAGGCACATGACAGAATTTGGCATGAAAATTGATTTCAATATCCTATAAGAATTGAAAAGTTCTTTATTAAAATAATTTTCATACATATTCGAATCAGTCTTGGTAGCTAACAGTTATTAGCGCTCTCATCCTTAAGCAACTTCAAATTCCATCTCAACCACGGCGTTATTATGATATTAATAAACCTAACGTATTAAAAAAAAATTTCCCCCAAGTCGTTTGCATCATACCGAAAAAAATCTTGGTCGGGAGTTAAAAAGGGACTGTCATCTTTTAATCTTAAATAAAAGGAGGAAAAAACATGAAGATTTTACATTTAAGCGATCTGCATTTTCACCGAAACAATAAGGACAATCAGAAAGCCATTAAGACGCTGGATACTGTTAATACCAAATATCCAAATCATTATATTGTTATAACCGGGGATATAGTCGATGACGGACATGAAGAACAGTATAAAAATGCATTTAATAAGCTTAAACAATTTAAGAACCGTATCTTCATCGTTCCAGGTAATCATGATTTTGGAGCAGCAGGAAATTTTTACAGCAAGGAAAGAGGTAAGCGTTTTGATGACATGCTTTCGATGCCTTTAGGGCAAGGGGGGACTTTTTTGGCTGATAACAAACCGGTGGTTAATGTTGTCAGAAATGGAAGCGACAACGTTATGTTCATAGCGCTTGATACTAATCTTGAAACAGACCATCCATTTGATTTCGCTTGTGGAGAAGTTGGAGACATTCAGTTTGATGCATTGTCCGCCATATTGGGAAACCCCACAATACCGGAAATGAAAAAAATATTATTTTTTCACCATCACCCCTTTATGCGAAATCACCCTTTTATGGAGCTAAAAGATGCTTCGAAATTTGCTCGCACAGTTTATAATAGAGTAGATGTAATATTATTTGGGCACAAGCACGAGATGAAGAAATGGGAAAATCGTTGGGGCGTTAAATATATTCTTGCCTCGGACAATTCTCCTGGAAAAAGTAAGGCAGGTGAGATTACTATAAAAGACGGCGAAATCAAAATGCAATATGTTGATATTTGATAAAGCGGAAGTCATGGAGAACGTTCGTCCAGAACGTGCATTGAACTGCGCAAACCTTGAACATTGACGAGTCGAGGAAACAGATATTTCGTTTCACCCAACCGCGATGCCCGGGATCTTTCGACGTGCAAAAGGACGAATCAAGCTTGTGAAAAATCCGATTTAAAACAATGTATTTGCGTGAAAGTTCCGGCCTTCGAGGCGTTGGCGACAGTCTCCCTGGTTAAAAACCCGTCAAAATATGTCACTTCATTGTACAAATATTGTCAAATACAATTGGCATGAAACCTGTCTGTTTGCTCTAACTAATTGAATTCAAATAATATTTTCTTTATAAGAGGGCATTTAAAACTCTGCATGATTTTTGCATATTATAAATAGATTAAGCTCTTTAGGATATATATGAAAAATTATCTACTTTCATGCATTACATGAAAGGAAGGTGAACAATGAATAAAAAACATGAATATTGTGGAAAATGTATATTCTGTGTTTCTGCTTGTCCTGAGTGTGGTTCAACTGATGTAGACGTATCAGGTCTTATAAGCTTTTCCTACAGCAACCATCTACAGGATGATATTGATATGAGTCTCGAATTTGACTTTATTAAGGGATTTTACTGCAATGAATGCCATACAGATATAGATCCAGAGAAGCTTGAATCTGCAATTAGTGAGGCTTTACCAGATAGTTTAAAGGCTAAACGGATAGATGGGAATATGGTCGCGATTTCGATATGAAATCATCAACTCCAACCCGTTGATACCTGATATTTATTTTGAATTTTGAAGTCGGTTCAGATGTTGAGAAAAAGGTATTTAAAAAGCTTGAAAGTAAACATGAAAACTTTTAGCCATTAATAAGGAACGCCATAACGAACTTATATACATTGAAATAGATGGAAATGATGGGCTATTGTATGGCGGGGTTTGTATCTTAAATCCTTATTAATCATAAAATATGAATTTCCAATCATAGCCGTGGTGAAAAAAATGAAAAAAATTAAAGTCACACGTGGGAACAAGATGAGAAAAGATATCATCAATTACCTTATTGACTTTCCATTATTTGATGCTCTCAAGGGAAACCAATTAAATATTGTTGCAGACCATATGAATTATTATGAGATCGATAAGGGTGAAATCCTTTTTAAAGAGGGGGATAAAGGAGATTATATCTGCTTTGTATTGGATGGAGTAATAGATGTTCTTAAAAAATCTGTAACTGGAGACAGTATCGTGATTGCCGTTTTACCAAAGGGGCGTTCTTTTGGTGAAATGTCAATTCTTGATAACTTCCCTAGATCAGCGACGGCAAAAGCCCGTACAACATCCTCATTTCTAACATTAAACCGGAGGGGTTTCAATTCGATACTTAAAGACTATCCTCAAATCGGCATAACAATTCTCAAAGGAATCTCAAGGAGACTCAGTCAAAATTTGCGCCAGACATCCTCTAGACTTGCTGATTATATATTACCAATTGCATGATCTAAAACGAAAAAAGACAAAAGATTAGTTAAATTTTCATATAAACCTTACGCTTTACTCCAACGTCTATGCACTTAACCCTGATTTGATGTAGCCGCTATCTACCATGTATTTGGGTACGTTCGTGCAGAACCTGCAGTAAACTGGACAGACCTTGAACATTGATGGGTCAAGGAAACAGGCATTTCGTTTCACCCAAACTGCGATACTCTGCATCTTCGACCTTCAAATAAACGGACAAAATCTGCGTTAAAGCCCTGAATTACTGTGAAGGCCACGGTCTTCGAGACGGCGGCGGCAATCTTCCCGGTCAAAAGCACGGCAGGTTACCGGTTTGATATTATGGATGGCACAAAAAAAGTGCGGTTCACCAAAGTACTGAAACAGAAATGGGCAGAGTTGTTGATTTTCAAGTGTGTCGCCGGAAAGAAAGCCAAACCAGTGATCCGGATAAACAACACTGGGTGGCGGATCCGGCAGTATGCCCCCGA
>JASFLX010000313.1:0-3671 GCA_050117895.1 Desulfobacterales bacterium
TTCTAAGCCAGGAATTCTTTTTGCAATTGGCTGCAGTTGGAACAACCCAGTTGGCATTGAAAAATACTTCTAACACTCCTGTTCGTTTTACCCACTCGGAGTAGCCACTGCCCCCCCAGGGATTGTGCCGCCGGTATTGAGTTGTAAGCTTATTGGCTTCCATCTTGCCTTTTCCTTCCGATGTAGTACTTAAAGGTGGGGCATCCTCATACCACTTGATTCTCCAATGATTTTGGTCATCTCGCCACTGATTCATTTTGTAGTCTTCACTACTAGTTCCGCTTTTCCGCCAAGTACCATTGAGGTCGGGAGTGAAAAGAAGACACCCTGCTGGATTTTTTGTGACAGGGACTGATGGGTTGCGAACACTAGAAGGGGGCTGGCGGAGAATCGGCTTCGGTCGAGATAGCCGGTCCGAGGGGAGACGTATCGTGTTCTGGGCCCAGATCCTGTTTAATCCCTTTTGCATTTCTGCTGACAAAGCCCATCCGGGCATATACAGCAATATCCCTACCAGCATCAACAAAAAAAGAATTTCCGTAAAAAACTTGTTTTTCATTTCCTGCCTCCTTGAATAAATTAATCCTTTGCCCGGTTGAAGGACCTTGTTATTGTTCACGGATTGTTTCGCTTTCATGGCAAGTCCGTACCATACTCGATTTAGACATTTTATCTCCTCATTTTATATTTTGAGCTATTGTTGATGGTGATAATAATTTTCCGGCGTTTTTGTTAACAGGAACTCTACGGTGGCATCGATCATTTTTCGAAACGCATCTTCAACCGGTGTATTCTGAAATACCGAAAAGCTTGCAGGAAGATCGCCCGCATTATATTTATATTTGGTTTTGGATATTCCGAAGAGCACGCCGGTTGCTTTTCCTTCTACCGTAGCGACTGCAACCACCCTGGATGTTCTTGTGTCCACCAATCTTAGATTCATAGATACGTTTGCACTGTTCCACGAATAATCGAGATCTTCCCACGTATAAGAATCGCCATCCATTTTTAATCGCCTTTCCATGGACTCCTTTAACGCAATCGCGTCATATACACTTAAAAGCAAATCCTCGTTGTAATGCTTATCTGATGGTTTGGGATTGAGTTTAATATTATTTATAGAACCTTTCAACAGGAGCTCTGCCCCTTCTATCTGCCCGGCCGGCAATCCTGTTTTGTTCCCTGAACCGGCGCTGTGGCTAATCTCCTGCTCCCGATTAATTTTTTCGATGTTCTCACGTTCTAAAACAATGAACCTATTTGAATTAAAAAGCGCATTGATCATCATATTGCGTATTCCACCGGCAACCGGATCTGATACCATTTTCAGATGCCCTGTTCTTATTTTTGGGAACTTCGGAGCCTTGGGCGGCGGGCCGGCTTTTTCTGTGCCCACTTCTTTCAGCCTGGCCTGATATCGCTTCAAATCCTCATAGTAAATGAACAGCTTTCTTTCGTATTCATCGACAGCCTTCCTCGCCCTATCCGCTTCACGCATCACTTCTGCCTGCGTCTTAATCATAGATTCAGGATCGAATTTTTCGCTCTTGGACATTATGTAACGCTGCCGCTTTTTCTGTTCTTCAGGCCCTCCGCTAATATTCTTCAAAGCAACAGCAATGCGAGCTTTTGGACCGACCGCGGAAACAGCTTGTGCTTCTGAAACACTTGGCCCCTTTGTGTCTTTTACTGTTCCTGAAGCACATCCTAAAAAAAGGATGAAAAACATAGAAATTGAAGGTAACCTCTTTGACTTTAACATTATATACCCCATCCGATGAGCAAGTGGTTATATGATCTTTCATTAAAAGGTTCTTTTGGCTTGCCTTTTATTTTTAGGATAATCTTCAACCTTTTAAAAATGAAGATAAAATCCTATGGTGTATCTGTTGTCCCCGTTGAATTTTCAAATGAATATTTGACGAGTGAAATCGACTTTTCAGCCTTTTCCGGCATAATTTTTCCCATCGACCCGCTGATGTCCACATCAGTTCCCCCCGAACAACCCCTTCCGAATTTGCACTCAAGATAGTGAGTAGCAGAACTACCAACGCCGGCAATACCACCAATATCTTTTTTCAGTAAATCGACTCCCTTTGAAAATTTAAGTTCATGTTTATGAATGTTTGTTGGATGCATTTTTATTTGAACATCCATCCATTTGTCTGGAATGGTGAATTGATATGATCCTTGACTTCCTTTGGAAACGCAAAACCCTTTAGGAGTACATACCGGTTTTGAAAATCCCTCCTTGTCAATTTTTTCAAAGAATTCTTTTGTCCATTTTATCCGTTCATCTTTGTAATCCTTTATCAATTTGTCCGCTTCCGGCCAGTATTCAACATTGCCGCATTCCTGGTACATTTCACCGGCCATACCATAAAAAAAATTAGCCATTACAAGCGAACCCAGAACTGTAAAATCGTTCAAGTTTTCTTTATGTGTCTTATCCCTTTTTCTGAACTCTTTGACTTTATTGATAAAGTCTCCCCCCGTAGCGATAAACTTCTCAATGGGATTGCCTCCCGGAGCTTTGTAGCCGGCTTTTTTGACCATTTCATCCCCCATTCCTAACAGAAGATGAGACTGTTTTGAAAAATAATCGCACGGAGAAGCATTATCGTTTTCTTCAAACTTCAGCGGTTCATAGGAATTGACCAGATCCAGCTTGTTACTTCTCCGATTTCCTATCCGTCCTCTCTCCCTATTGTCATTAGACAGCGGAGGGTGTAATTCCGCCGGCTTTTCTTCTTGATCTTTCTGGATCTCTGCATGCTCTTTTTCTTCCAGCATAGCGAGCGCTGCGTCAAGCTGAGGCTTTTTGTTCGATTGTGAGCCGGCCTTATCCTCTGCCGGATCTACGGGGCTCATGTGATAATATTTGTTCTCTTCTTTTTTTAACTTTTTAAGCCCGGCAAGCTTTTCTTGATATTTTTTGAGTTTTGGGTGTAAAGAAACGGCGATCATCATCTCATTTATCGCATCGGTGTACCTGTAAAGGTGTTGATAGCTGAAGGCCAGATTGACATAAATGGAGCTATCGGCAGGATCAAGCTGTTTTGCATATTCAAGAAGAACCGCCGCATGTTTAAAATCTTTATACTCGTTCAAAATAAAGGCCAGATTAGAGATGTACGACGCACACTCGAGGCACATGGAAGATGAATTGGCAAACCCCCATTTTGCAATTTCAGGATAACCTTTCAACATGGCCTCCACTGCAACGACGTAATATACACCGGCCCGATTTAATGCCTTGGCGTTAATAACTGTGCCGATGTCATCTGCCGTATATCCAAGGGCAGGGCAAGGGTCTCCTTTCTGAGGCAATGGCATTTCATTGAGGTGATATTCCTGAATCAGGCTGTTTTTCAGGGCTGCAAGCTTTGAAACTCCATGTATGGTAACAACCTCCTGCTCTGCATCTTTTTTAATTTCACTTAAGAGCAAAGTAATTTCTTTTTGTGGATGATCTTGCACCGAGGCGACAGCATGCCCGGGAGAAACAGCTTCTACAATCAATAAAATAACAAGGGGTGTAAAACAGGGTACCCTGATCCGGAATAAAGACCCATTAGTCAATTTCAAGAATTTCATTATAAAATCCTATTCTAATTTCGTAACAATATAATCGACCGCTTTATCGATACATAAACGTATTGCACTGCCCA
>JASFLX010000314.1:0-3643 GCA_050117895.1 Desulfobacterales bacterium
ACGTATCAGCGGCTATTGCGCAAAAGAAGCCATAGGAGAAAGCTGTAAGTTGCTTAATTTCAATCGATGCCTTTCTGAATCTTGGCCAACAAACATTAAAAAATGCGGAATTTACGAAAATGCTCGCTTTGATGCTGAGGAATGCTTTCTGCGCCACAAAAACGGTAATAATATACCTGTGATAAGAAGCGCAAGGCTGGTAAAAGACCAAAATAATTGTGTAAAAGGTGTTGTCGAGACGGTGACGGATATCACCGAATTAAAAAAGGCCCGACGCAAAGCGGAAGATGCCAACCGTCGATTGGGTGAAATCTATAAGTTTGATAACATTATCGGTAAAAGTCGTACCATGCAGCACCTGTTTCTTTCTGTAAAAGCGGCCATTTCAAGCGAAGCAACCATCCTGCTGCAAGGCGAAAGCGGTACGGGTAAAGAACTGGTTGCCGGTGCGATTCATTACAACAGCGATCGATACAAAATGCCGTTTGTAACGGTGAGCTGCAGTGCCCTTTCCGAATCTCTTCTGGAAAGTGAATTATTCGGTCACATAAAAGGTGCTTTTACCGGAGCGGTTCGCGACCGTATGGGCCGATTTGAGGAAGCTGACGGTGGAACCATATTTTTGGATGAAATTGGTGAAATTAGTCCTTTTATTCAGGTCAAGCTGCTTCGTGTACTGCAAGAACGGGAAATTGAGCGGGTCGGTGAATCGAAAAAATGTAAAATCGACATCAGAATCATTGCGGCCACAAACAAAGATCTGTACGAACTTGTCCATAGAGGACATTTTCGTGAAGATCTCTATTATCGCCTGAAGGTGTTTCCGATTTATATACCTCCTTTACGAAAAAGAAAAGAAGATATTCCGCTTCTTGCAAGTCATTTCATAACTGTTCAGAATAAAAAAACCGGAAAAAAAATCAACGGTGTTTCCCAGTCTGCAATGAGAATTCTCATGGACTACACCTGGCCAGGCAACGTGCGTGAACTTGAAAATGCCATTGAGCATGCCTTTGTTCTTTGCAACGATGAGAACATCGATATTTTCGACCTTCCTGTTGAAATTCGGCAGATTGAATATCATCCCTTTGAGTCAAAATCAGTTGGCCGGCCGTTACGTTCTTTATCGTCACGGAAAAAGCTTTCCCGAGAAAAACTGCTGGAACTTTTAGATGAATGCGGTTGGAATAAGGCTGAAGTTGCACGTCGAGTGGGCCTGAGCAGAACCGCAATCTGGAAGTATATGAAAAAGTGGGATATTCCTTTAAAATCGCCGTCAAATTAGCTGGCTAATTTACGCGCAGGTTTTATGCCATACTTCTTCATCTGGCTCCACACGCTTGTTCTGGAGATGCCCAGAATTCGTGCTGCCTCGGACTGGTTGCCGCCGGATTGCCGCAGGGCATCTTTAAGTCTCCCCTTCTTTATTTCATCCAGGCCGACGCGCGACGGATCCCTGGTTTCATGTGGCTTTTCCATATGTAACATGTTGGGCGGAAGATGCTCAGGACCAATCATCGGTCCTTGACAGGCAACAAAGGCATATTCAAGGGTGCTTTTGAGTTCCCTTACATTTCCGGGCCAAGGGTATCGTATCATAAAATCTAAAGCTTCTTGGGTAATGCCCTGGATTCTTTTTTCGCTTTTCAGACAAATTCTTTGGAAAAATGATTCCGCCAACAGCGGAACATCGCCGGTCCTCTCTCTTAATGCCGGGACCCATATGGGAAGCACATTTATCCGGTAATAAAAATCTTCCCTGAAGACACCTTGGTCCACAAGCTTCTTTAGATCCTTGTTGGTTGCCGTGATGATTCTAACATCAATATGAATCGACCGGTGATCCCCCACCCGTTCAATGGTCTTTTCTTCGAGAACCCGCAGAAGTTTTACCTGGGTTGAAAGGGGTAAATCGCCTATTTCGTCCAGAAAAATATCTCCTTCATGGGCGGCTTCGAATCTTCCGGTTCGACTCTGAAAAGCGCCGGTATAAGCACCTTTGACATGACCAAAAAGCTCACTTTCCAGGAGTGACTCATTCAGGGCCGCACAGCTAACCTTTACATATGGATTGTTTTTGCGGGGGCCACTTTTGTGAATGGCTCTTGCGACAAGCTCCTTTCCGGTCCCACTTTCTCCAAAAATAATCACCGGTGCATCCGACTCGGAAGCATTTGTAATCATATTAAAAACCTGCTGCATGGACGCTGAAGTGCCAAGAATGCCGTGAAATCGATCTTTTGCCTCGAGTTCCCGCCGAAAGGTCTCGATTTGGGTTTCTTTTTCAATGAGGTCGGTGATATCGGTTATGGTTTCGACAGCGCCTGTAACATGACCTTTGTTGTCCCGGAGAACGGAAGCATTTTTCACGATGTGAATATGGTCTCCGTCTTTTCGCATCATGACGCATCTTTGCATTTTTAACTTGCCCTTCTTAAATAATACACACCAATGGGGTCCTTTCCCTTTATTTCCGCGGACCAATTCACAGGCATTGCAACTTAATATGGTGCAGGGCTTCCCTATGATGTCTGTCCGAGAATGCCCGGTAATGGTTTCAAAAGCACGGTTAACCGAAGTTATTTTGCCTTCAGTGTTCACAATCATGACGCCGTCCTGAATCGTGTCCACTACTGTTTTCCAATACTTGTTCAAATCCTTTTTAAACATTAATATCTCCTTGTTCAAAAAATAAACATAAATCCTGTTAAATTATTTAACACATCAACGGTTAAATAACAACAAAAATATAGGACCTTTCACAGATTCGGGGTTCACCCTTCAAGGTTATGAAATCAGCATTTTTTATGTTATCCGCCTCGTTTTTTCCGAATGATAACTATCTGCTTTAATCCGAGCAGATGTTTTTATAGTTATAATTGAAAAATATCATCGGTATGTTTAAATATGCCGGGATGTAATCCTTGATGCCATCAGCCATATTTGTTAGGTATTTGCTAAAAAATAGTATTTTGATCCCGGGGATACTCCGCTGGAAACCATTGAATTACGTGGTGTAAGAATTGGCATCATGATCTGTTTGGATTGGGCATTCCCAGAGGTTGCAAGGGTGCTTGCCCTGCAAGGTGCCGATCTCCTGTGTCACCCGTCCATTTTGGTTCTTACGTACTGCCAAAAGACCATATTCACCCGCTGTTTAGAAAATTCCGTTTTTGCTGTTACGGCAAACCGTTTTAGATCGGATATTCGTCATAGAAGCACTTTGACTATTCTCTTATTAAAGGTTTGACTCAGGCTGCGATCTGCAGCAGAAACCAAAGAATTAGATTATTTCCATTTATGAAGCGATCCCAAGAATTAAAATAGGTCCGATTCATGCGATCTCCATTAAATATCTCACGTTGACCTTTTCGTGTGATCATGGGAAGAGATGCCATGTTCGGTTTCGGTTATAAATCTTCACTTTTCGGGAATTGAAGCTTCAGACACTCAATTGCAACTTAACACTGAAGTAAATGTATAACATGGAGCATACAAATTTCATCTTTCCATTCTTCTTTTTTAAAATCTACTAAAAAATAATATTTGTCATTGACATTTACTCATTAGTGAATATTTGAATATTATATTGTAGCATAATATTTATCTAACAAATTCAAAGAAAGATAATTCGTTGGGAGGC
>JASFLX010000315.1:0-3633 GCA_050117895.1 Desulfobacterales bacterium
GGCGATCAAAATAGACAGTATCGAAGCTTAAAAACAGGTAAGACTTTTGATTTTAAGGATTTTATGGCTTCAGGTATAATTAAAGGTCTTGGAAATTCTACAATTTATTAAAAATAAAGGTGTTTTTTAGGCTTATATTTTTAACTCGGACATGGAATGATGGAATGATGGAATGATGATTTAAAGAAGATGACATTACTCTATTTAATTCCCGTTAATAGGAATTTTACAATAACCCAATTTTCTATTTTCCCAGAACCCAACATTCCAGTGTTCCAATATTCCATTATTCCAATTGTGAGCGAAGCGAAACAACTTGATTTTTACTGATAAAAAAGAAATATCCTCGACGGAACACCGTAACGAGGTTTGAACAAGGAGTTTACATAATGGCACATAAAAAAGCAGGCGGCAGTTCCAGGAACGGCCGTGACAGCCAGGGGCAACGCAGAGGTGTCAAGCGATATGGCGGTCAAAAAGTAAAAGCCGGTAACATTCTGGTTCGCCAGCTGGGAACAAAAATTCATCCCGGAGAGAACGTGGGCATGGGCAGGGATTACACCCTGTTTGCCAAAATTGATGGTTTTGTTGCTTTTGAACGGATGGGTCGTTCCCGGAAAAAAGTAAGCGTTCATGCAGCGTGAGATTCATTGATGAAGCGATTATTACCGTTTGGTCCGGTAATGGCGGCAGAGGTTGCGTCAGTTTCAGACGTGAAAAGTATGTTCCACGCGGAGGACCGGACGGTGGAGACGGGGGCAAGGGCGGTGATATTGTTTTAAAGACAACATCAAGAAAACGGACCCTGTATCAGTTTCGATACCAGAAACATTTCAAAGCCAAAAACGGCGCCCATGGCCAGGGCAAGCAAAAGACCGGGAAAGACGGTCAAAACCTGGTCATAGAACTCCCGCCCGGAACCCTGGTAACGGACGCCGACACCGGACAGGTCATAACAGATTTAATCAATAGCGGCGAAACATTTGTGGTGGCAAGAGGCGGTCGAGGCGGTCAGGGCAATTTACGATTTAAGACTTCAACACACCGGGCCCCCCGGCTTGCCCAGCCCGGTGAACCGGGCGAAACTAAAACTTTAAAATTGGAACTCAAACTTCTGGCGGATGTCGGTATCATCGGCCTTCCCAACGCAGGTAAGTCCACCCTTATTACCGCAGTTTCTTCAGCGCGTCCCAAAATAGGCAATTACCCTTTCACAACGCTTTTTCCCAGCCTGGGTGTAGTTCAAACCGACTGGGCGGAGCCTTTTGTGATCGCAGATATCCCGGGTTTAATTAAGGATGCACATAAGGGAAGCGGGCTCGGCATCAGATTTCTGCGCCACATTGAACGCACTCGCATTCTTATTCACCTTATCGATGTGTCGGCTATCAACATGGATAATCCTCTAAATGCCTATAACACCGTTAACAAAGAGCTTGCCATGTATAATCGTAAATTGACGGAAAAACCTCAAATTGTGGTTCTTAACAAGATGGATTTGCCCGACGTTCGGGAAGCGGCAAAGAAGTTTCAAACCGCCGTGAAGGAAAAACAAGTCATATTAATTTCAGCGCTTACCGGTCAAGGTATCGAAAACTTGAATTCAAAAATCATTCAATTATTGGACAGGCCCCAATGAATGATAACAGAAAATTTAATTTTACTAGTGCCCGGCGTGTTGTGGTTAAAGTGGGCAGCAATGTTCTCACCGAGGACCAGGGGTTGAATTTAAAAGCGATCCGATCCATCAGTGGACAGATATGTGGGTTAATTGACGGCGGACGGGAGGTTATTCTTGTCTCTTCCGGAGCTATGGCCTCAGGTGTAAAAAAAATCGGTCTTGACAAAAGGCCGGATGAAATTCCAAAGCGGCAGGCGGTTGCTGCCGTGGGGCAGGCCGGACTTATCATGGAATATGAAAAGGCTTTCGCACGGGATCACAAACAAGTTGCCCAGATTTTGCTTACCGGCGATGACCTTAACAACCGACAAAGATACCTGAATGCTCGCAATGCCATCTTAATGCTGTTGTCATGGCATGTTGTTCCCATCGTCAATGAAAACGATACCGTGATGATTGAAGAGATTCAGTTTGGAGACAATGACAACCTCGCGGCCATGATTACACTCCTATTGGATGCGGATATTCTGATCAATCTCACAGACATTGACGGTCTTCACACCAAAGATCCCCGCGCCAACCCTGATGCTTCATTGATTCCGGTTGTGTCCACCATCAGTAAGGATATTATAAGATTTGCCGGAGAGATTCCCGGGGCTCTCGGTACCGGCGGCATGCTCAGCAAAATAAAGGCTGCCAGAAAGGTTACCGCGGCCGGAATTCCAATGGTTATTGCCAATGGTAACAGACCCGATATCCTGAAAAAACTTTTTTCTGACCAGGAGCCTGGAACTTTTTTTGTCCCCAAAACCAAGAAACTTAAAAGCCGAAAATGTTGGATAGCCTTTACGTTGAAACCCAAAGGAGTTCTTATGGTCGATGAAGGCGCCGCCGCTGCAATTATGAACAGAGGAAAAAGCCTTCTTCCCAGCGGTATCGTCGATGTAGAAGGGGATTTCGGTGTGGGAGCCCCGGTGGAATTCAAAAAAGGCGAACATGAGACACTGGGCACCGGTCTGGTCAACTACAGCTCAACCGATATTAGAAAGATCATGGGACTTAAATCCAGCCAGATTAAAGAGCGTCTCGGGTATAAGCTTTATGATGATGTTATTCACAGAGACAACCTGGCCATTACGGCCGAACATAATTAAACGTCTCGGAATTTCTACAACTTAATGAAAATATGGGATTTTTTTTGAGGCTTGAAGGCTTACCTCGAATATGGAACAATGGAATAGTGGAATACTGGAAGGTTGGTTTTTAAAAGGATATTAGCCATTTTTAGTGTTATCATAAACACGAATTTTACTATTAACTCAATATTGCATTATCTCTCCGAGCCGTAGACTCTCCGAGCCGGAGGCCCAGAACCCATTATTCCACTATTCCAGCATTCCAACATTCCAATTGGTGCGAAGCCCCTAACTTGTTTGTTAAAGAGGAAGTGAGAGATGTCCATAGAATCGACGATAATGGAGATGGCCAAAGAAGCCCGAACGGCTTCCATGGAGATTGCCAGATGTCCTTCAAAGAAAAAAAATGAGGTTTTGCTGAAAATAGCAGAAAAAATTGAGGCGCAGGCCACGTATGTTCAGGAAGAAAACCAAAAGGATCTTGCCATGGCAAAAGAGATGGGTCTATCGGATGCCATGATGGATCGTCTTACGGTAACAGACGTGACGGTCACATCCATGGCAAAAGGGTTGAGGGAGGTTTCCCAGCTTAATGATCCCGTGGGCTCCACCAGCAAGTCATGGCTGAGACCCAACGGCCTTGAAGTTTCACGGATGCGCATACCCCTCGGTGTGATCGGCATTATTTACGAATCGCGTCCCAATGTCACGATAGATGCCGCAGGCCTTTGTCTGAAAGCCGGGAATGCGGTCATTCTTCGAGGCGGATCAGAAGCGCTTCATTCAAACAAGGCTTTGGCAATTATCATTAGCCAGGCTCTTGATGAAGCCGGCCTTCCTGCAAAAGCCGTCCAGGTCGTACCAATTAGGGACCGG
>JASFLX010000316.1:0-3623 GCA_050117895.1 Desulfobacterales bacterium
AGCGAACAACAGAGTTGAAATCGAAAAACGATATCTTAAAAACAGTGTTGGTTTGATATTTGCAGTTCAAATTTGATATGTGTCAGTTTGGCGGATTTTGCATCATGACAAGAGATGTCAGGTTTTGACAAGTCCGATTTTTGCCATTTATTTATTCTCAATGGGGCACAACCTTAGCAAAATCTGAGCTCTTTATTGGATATCACATCATCACCTATCACTTTGAATTGTACATATCACAGCAATTTGGTATGCGTTCCCATTACTTCAATCCCGCTTTGCGCAGTGCGTTAACCAGCCGCTTACTAGCTTTCTTTTCAAATATCTCGAGAGAAAATCGGGGATTTATCCTTAGGACCTCAGCGGCTTCTGACCGAGCATCTTCATTCCGTCCTGACCAGCTATAAACCACAGACATCATTAAATGGGCGAAAAAAGAATCAGGATCTTGACGGACTGCTTTTTCGCACCATTTTATTGCTTCCTCATATTGTCCTATAGCGCCGTAGGACAATCCAAGACTCCAAAAGTACAATGTCGGAGGAATAGGATTCAAACGCATGGCTGTCTTATATTCCGGGATGGATTCCTCCCACCTGCCTGCAAAAACGAATATCTTACCCAGTCTTAAATGTGAGTCAGCTGAATTGGGATTAAGGGCCACAGCCTTTTCTCCTAAAGATAGAGCCTTCTTATGCTGCTTTTCTACTGCAAATAGAAATCCCAGCTCGCTATAAGCTTCAGCAAAAGTGTCATCCAGGCCAATAGCTTTTTGTAACAACTGCTTGGCTATGGCCAAAGACTCTTCAGGGAATTTCGTTGTGCCATACCACATCTCATAATGATGGGTTCTAGATAGAACATAATATGCCCAGGCATACTCCGGGTCTAAGGCGATGGCTTCCTTGGCCAATTGTTTTGCCAAAGCATTTCTCTGAATGTTTCCTCGGCTCAAATAATCATTCGCCTGTAAGCATATTAGATAAGCCTTGAGGCTATTCGTGCCTTTTGCGGCCGTCCGAATTTGTTCCCCTTGGGTGAGTTTTATCTGCATGGCCGTGATGATTTTTTTGGTGATTTCGTCTTGAACGACAAATATGTCTTCTAAGTCCCGGTCATACTGGTTGGACCATAAATGATTCCCGGTAAGAGCGTCAATTAACTGAGCTGTTATCCGTATCTTGTTTTCAGACTTTCTAACACTCCCCTCTAAAATATACCGAACTCCCAATTCCTTACTAACTTGCTGAACCTTTACGGGTTTGCCTTTGTAAGTGAATGTCGAATGTCGAGCAATCACAAAGAGTTTAGGAACGCTGCCAAGCGCAGCAATGATCTCGTCAGTAATTCCGTCGCTGAAATATTCCTGCTCAGGATCACCGCTAAAGTTAATAAACGGCAGCACTGCAATCGAAGGTTTGTCTGGTAATTCAAGCGCTTTCTTTGTTGGGGCAGGCCGGATATAAGAATTCCAAATTGCCAAGGTTGCAGCGCCAATAATCGAGACAGCAACTAAAGAAAAAGCCACCTTCTTCCACCATATAGACTCAGCCTTTTTCTCTCTGTTTACAGCTTTGGGCGGTATGCTCAAACGCTTTATAAACTCTATCCAGGCTGAACTGTCCCGCAGGTCCCCTAACGTAACAGAAATATCATTCAAGCTAATGGAAGCCGAATCCATGGCAAACTTGAATCGCCAGGGGTTGTTTTCATCATAGTCGAAGAGATTGGCCCAGATGTCACATTCATCATCTGAACAATCGTATCTATATTTCCCTCCTTTTTCATAGGGTGGAATAAGATTTCGCTCCAGGATTTTAAAGAGGGTTCCTGTTTCCAAGTCCGGAAGGGTATAACGCCAAGCTTTTCTGATCTTGTCCCACATACCATCTACAGTCTTGGATGCGTTCTCACCTGCCAACGAATTATCCAGCAATTTCAAGGTCTTTTCATGTTTGCGGATGTGGATGAATCCTGGCTTATTCAGGTTCTTCATCTCGGTGACGATCAAAGCAATGAGCGAAAAATAGAATCTTCTGGCGGGCTTATCAAAATATATGACAAGGGGTTCTTTATGGTTTTGGAAATAGAGTAGCACCTTGTAAGTGCCTAAATCCAACTTGATATTCTCAAGTTTAGCCTGAAAAGCATCTCTATTGTTATTTCGTTCCATTTATTTGGCTTATTGTCCAAAAACTGGATAGTCCGGATGATCCAACGCGTATATCCAGTGCTATGAATAAGATAATATGAATAAGATAATATGAAAAATAAGATAGTATGAATAAGGTAAGCTGAAATCCGGTTAATTGAGTTTAACATCCCGAGATTTATAGGTCAATTTAATTTTCTCGCCTGCTTCTGTCACAAGGCCAAACTTTGTCAAAGAGACCTTTGAAAAATGTCCAATTTTGTTCAAGGTCAAGGAAGGCGAAAATTTTAACCACAGGAATACATTGAGTATTTTGAGGATTAAAATTTGAGCATGACGCTGGAATTGGGCAAAAGGGGGCGTTTTTCAAAGGTCTCTCAAAGGTGTTAGAAGATAGCGAATGAGATAGAAGGCTGTTATTAATAATATTTTAATTGAAAGGAGGTGATGGAGCGAAGATGATTCAATATGTAAGAAGATGGCTGCTGGATGACTTTCTATCAAGAAAAATCACCAGCAATATCCAAAATTTAAAACTAAAAAGGAGGACATAATCATGAAAAAGAACAAGATGACCATCACAGTTTTGGGTTGTATAGGTATTTTCCTTATTTCAGCCTTGGTCCTTTTGCCTGCCACACAGGTGAAAGCAGAGACCATGAAGTACGATGCAACTAGCCAAATTACCAAGTGGGAGTACGTTCTGTTCCCTGACGTGGAAGGACATAAAGTTGGAGTGTGGGAACGGAGAGGCGTAGCTATATTTGAAAACGAAGTTGCGGCCGTCACAATCTGGGGTACGACTGACATTATCAAAAACAAAGGCGCATGGGAGTCGTATAGCCAAATAACCTTTAAAGACGGTTCTACATTTACGTATAATCTTCAAGGTGCCATGACGATAGTTGAAGGAGTAAAGCTAATTAATGGCAAGGGTAAATACATCAAGGGGACCGGCCGGTTTGAAGGAATCAAAGGAAAATTATCCTTAACCGGAAGATATATCACGCCAATTACCAAGGATAAAACCAAAGGCGACAATTGGACTGAAGTCACTGGGACCTATACCCTGCCTAAAAAATGATTAACCCAGAGCTTAAGCGGTGCGGAATCTCTGACATTTGCAAGTTAATACTTTTTCCTGAAACAGGGTTGCTGACTTTGTCATATTCGTTCAAATCGACTTCGGCGATTTCAGCAACCCTTTGCTCAATATCGGAATATATCGCACAAGCTATCCAATTCAGAGTTTTGATTGCTGCCTTAAACCTTCAATTCAGACCTCTCTGATATGGTTAGGATTTCGCTTTAAAATCTTCAATTCGAGACCTGAACTATCTTCAACTAATCAAAGCTGACATAATTTCAAAAACATTGTGTTTCCGGATATCATAAGGGCAAACTTTTCGAGGGGAGTTTGCCTTTTTTGCAATTTTTAATAAATAGGATGTATGTATTAAAAATTGAGATG
>JASFLX010000317.1:0-3599 GCA_050117895.1 Desulfobacterales bacterium
CTCCTTAATTTTTTAAGCATACAAATTCTCAATCCATCTCATAGCTTCATTGTCACTAACCTTACCCAAATACATCTGAGTTGTACACTAGTTTCCATATTGCACCTCATGATTACCTAAGTGATGATGACCCAATAAAATTATTTATTTTCGGCAGTTTGTACTCTTTTTTTCATCAGCGGTGAATTTACGCCGGGATGCTCGTAAAGGCATCCACTTCGATCATTATAAGGATATGTTTTGATGACACCCATTTTTCCCCATCTCCGCACCGTCGCCACTGTCACCCCCAAGAGGCTTGCGACTTCATTTACCCGCAGCTTGCCAGTAGCCCGTAATCTTGCATAGCGGGTCTTGAGTTTGTAACCGTGGGTGATTCCTACAACGGTTCTTCTATCGATCCGATGACCCTGGCCGGATTTATAGCCACGTTTGTCAAGGATGGTCGCTATTTCCGAGTAACTATGGTCGGTCAGCAGTTCATCGACAATATCAACGATTTTTGGATCTGTCATATTATATTGCCAGCTCTTGAGGGGAGGTGGGAGCTTCAACGTTTTTTTCGCACCGCCTTTAAATCGAACGTGAAGCGTAATATTCTCTCCTCTAATAATCGTCACATCCTCAATCAAAAATCTGATCATCCGCTTTTTCTCACGAACAGGTGTTCTCGGATTTTTCCACAGTCTTGGAAAGTCCTTGGCAAGTTTGACTACCTCCCTCTGCTGCGCTTTTTTCAGTTTTTCTGATTCCTGTCGACGATGTGTTTCATAGTAGTCATTGGCATCCTGCAGATGCCTGAGCTTTTCATTCCATTCCGCTTCAAGCGTATCTGCCACCAGTCGATTGTCAGGATCGACCTGCATAAAACGACGCCGGGCGAGATTGGCTTCATATTCTGCCCGTACCACCTGTTGTTTGCGCAGTTTATCAGCCTCATTGAAGCGGTTCTCCAGCTCTTTCTGAACTTGCAATGCCACTTCTAATGTCAGTGGCGTGATCGACTCAAGCAGCAGTTTGCTGATGGCCTCATCAATACTGGCGCCGGGTATGTATTGACAACTGCTTTCCCACCTTTCTATCCGGTGGCGCTGGCATAAATAGACCGGATCGATTCTGCCCTTGCGCTGGTATTTATATCTTATGGTCATCCGCTGACCGCATTTGCCACAAATCGCCAATCCCTGGAGAAGGCACGGCCCTTCACGGGGTGGGGTTTTTCTGTCTATAACATTATAGGCAACCGCATTTTCACGTATCCTCCGCAAGTTCTCTTCATACTGCTCCCAAGTAATATATCCCGGATGAACATCTTTTATCAGCACAAGCCAATCATCACGGGGGACTTGAAAATAAGTCGTGGATCCATCGACGTTTTTCCGGGATCGCTGTCGGCCGTAGTAATATGCACCGGCGTATCTCGGGTTTTTTAGAATCACAAGTGCCCGTGCGCTTGTCAAGCGCTGCCATTTTAGCTTGCCTTTGTCGGGACCTAAATGCATTCGGCATGGGAACTTCACATCATCTTTAGCAAACGCTTTTACGGTTGCAAATGCTGCGCCGGTCCGTTGAAAAATATCGAAAAACAAACGGATGCTTTGCTGAACTTGTTTGTCTGGATCAATAATGATTTTGTCATTGTGATCATAGACAAATCCGGTAGGCAAGCGCGTTTTCAATTCTCCCCGTCGGGCCTTGCTTAAAATGCCACCTCTAAGCCGGGACCTTAACACATGAAGTTCCACTTCAGAAAATGTGCCTTTCATATTCAGGAGCAGACGATCGTTAAAATCGGTTGGATTATAAACTCCCTCCTCGTCAAGTATCAGGGTGTCGGTAATGGCGCAGATCTCCAGCAGCCGGGCCCAGTCCGCATTGTTGCGTGCCAGGCGTGAGACTTCCAGACCCATCACCAGTCCCACGCGCCCTAGACTGACTTCTGTCATCAGTTTTTGAAAACCTTTTCTATCAGCCACAGATGTCGCCGTTTCACCCAAATCTGAATCGACCGTCACGATCTGAACAACAGGCCATCCTAAAGCAACCGCCCGTTCACGGAGAGCATATTGGCGTTTGGTGCTTTCGGTGTTCTCAAAAACCTGCTTAAGGGTGGATTGTCTGACGTAACAGTATGCCTGCCTTTTTAGATGACTTGCGGTCACTTTCTGATTGACCTGCTGCGACATCTTCATAACAGCGCCTCCTCTAAATTGCATAGGGTAATGTTGGCCATGATCTTTATCATTTCCGATGTCGCTCCAAGTGCAAAAACGGGCGTTTGCGTAGAGCTTTTCGTCTTTGAATTTGCCGGTGTGCATCGGTGGCAGACCTTTATCCAGGCAAGCATCCCTCGGCGTATAAACAGTGTCAGGCCCAAACTCCGCTCAGAAAAATTCACCCGCCTGTTTATCACCTGTGAACGCAGTGATTCATAATGCAGCAAAGTGCTGTCATCTGATTCGATACCAGTCGTGGATTTTTTAAATCTCATTTTCTCTTTTTTTTTCTTCGCGTCACTGCACGTTCGATACTTCTCGGGTGAACATCCTTTCCAAATTTTTCTTTTATTAATGGCACAAGTCTCCGCGCACGAAGCGGTTTGCCTTCTTCTAGTTTTTGTTCGATAAAGGCCAGTATATCTGCCGTTAGCTTGTGAGCAGATTTTGGACCAGGACGTTTTTTCACAAGCCCGGTCACACCACCCTGTTTAAACTGTGATTGTGCCTGATAGAATGCCGGTCGCGAGAATCCATAGGCTTCCGATGCGTGCTTTACCGATCGGCCTTCCTTTTCGACGGCACGCAACATCTCGTACTTGACCTGAACAAGATCACGGGGATCAAAAAATTCGAGCTCCGAATCTGAAAACGTTTCTTCTACGACCTTCTGTGGATGCGGATTAAACGCACCGTATTTTTTCAGGCTTTCAGTCTTGTCATCTTTGGGCTGTTTGGGTCGTGCCATCGCCTCATCTCCTTAAATTATGTCGCAATAAATGTTAATGTTAATTTATATATGCCGCATTATATCAAGCGTGTCAAGATAAATATCATTTTAAACACAATATAACAATATATTAAATAATATTTATCGGGCTTATTGTAGTGCTTTGCCAAAAATATGCGGCATATATTATTTATCACTCGCGGCATAATCCCCCTTACAATTCATTTCAACATCCTGTCGGCTCATTTGCGGTTTGCGCTGTTTATTTCCTTGATAAGGCGAACCAAACCGAGAAGATCTTCGACTCGGAAAAGTGAACGTCCAGAAGAAACCGCGACAAATGGGTCCTCTGGTCCGATATCCGTCCAGTGAAGTGGTACGGAAGATCTGCGCCCCTTCGCGTTAAAAAATAAAACACGACACTCGTATGCAATTCGCCTTACGCTATCTATTTCAAAATCGATATTTCTGTATGGATGGTATGGATGTATGATCCGGAAGGTTTTGTTGTCAAAATTCTGATGGGTCGCAGTTGAACAACTTTGTTGTGGACAGTTTCGTATGGCCCATCAAAACCTGTATTTTACGGATATCGTATCCGGCTTCTAATAGATGCGTTGCAAAGCTGTGGCGAAGCGTATGAATGCCGGGTC
>JASFLX010000318.1:0-3585 GCA_050117895.1 Desulfobacterales bacterium
GCTAAATGTTTGATCTATTTTTTCATGACCGGCCGAATTCATCTTGTATCTTTGCTCTTTCTTCCATTTCTTTTTCTATTTCAATCCGCATCAAAAGTCCTTCCACCTTGCTGGGCGCCATATGGCCATGGACGTCTTCATCAATAATGGCCACGGGCGCTAACGCACAGCATCCCACACAGGCCACCTTTTCAACACTGAATTCTCTGTCAGGCGTGGTTTCTCCGGCATGTATGCTAAGCTTTCGTTCAAAATTTTCAAGGATAATGTCCCCGCCACGGACATGGCAGGCCGTACCCAGACACACCTTAATCGGATGTTTGCCCGGAGGATGAAATCGAAACTGGTTATAAAATGTGGCAACGCCATAAACTTCACTTTCGAAAATTTCGAGGTGTTCCGATACTATTTTGATGGCTTGGGTCGGGAGATAGGCCAGCGTGTCTTGGACCATCTGGAGGATCGGGATCAGATTCCCTCTTTGCTTTTCATAGGATTCGAGTTTTGAGGCAACATGCTTTAGCGCTTCCTTTTCTTCCGGCGTTAACTCATCATTCATAGAATATCCTTTCAATATTTTGTTGGCCAGTCCGATAGCTCAATCCTTAATTTTCCCTAAAGACATCGACTTCTTCAATATCAAGTTCTTCACTCTTCCTAAATACATCGACTTCCTCAATATGAAGTTCTTCATCGGTTACGATAGTTAGGGGCGGATAATCACTCACATCCATGCCCGGCACATAACCAAACATGGAACTCAGTTCGTTGTTTAGCATATGATAAAGCCGGGTCATCGGAATTTCCATAGGGCATGCATCCTGACACTGACCACAATTCACGCAGGAATCTGCAACGTGAGCCAATCTGACCAACGGAAACATGATATGTGGCGGTGTTTGTCCAACTTGCACAAAACCTCTTTCCGGCTCAAGGTAACAGTCCTTGCAGTAACATATGGGGCACACATCTCTGCAACCAAAGCACTTGATGCAACGGTTAAAATATTCTAACCAGTAGTTCAACCGATCCTTATTCTGAAGCCGTCTCAGCTCATCGGAATCCCTTTGTTCCCATCTTTGGGCCCGTTCAATGGCCTGTTTGTCTTTTTTTTCTCTTTCTTTTAAGGCTTCCTCGTCCGGTGTTTCAACAATGAGAGCCCCGGCCTCTATGGCTTTTTCTATGAGTTCAGAACCTTTTTGTGAGCAAACTTCTATAAAGGTGGCTTTCTTGCCCTTTGTTCCCCACTTGCCGCAGCCTAGGTCTGCCATCGTTGGGATGTTAATTGCACATCTCCTGCAATTTTCTCTTCTTCCGCATCCCTTTTCCTCCAGTTCCTCCAAAGTTCTTTCTTTTCTGGTACCATCGGCCAATGTGATGATAAGTTTCCCGTTATCAAGATCCTCCCCAACCACATCCTCAGGGGTGACATGGTATTCATCTTTTATCATTTTTCTGGCAACGGCGGGCAACACCGTTCCGGTGCAGTTCAATCCCATTAAAATGACGTTCGCCATATTGATTTGCCCCCTTTTGGCCAATTCGATGATCGCACGGCAATCACAGGGCTTGCAGGTAACCGCTAGTTTTAAGTCTTTTGCCCCATCTAAATACTTGCTTATCTCTTTGGCCACGTTCAAAGGGGCGAAATGCAAGGCCCCGGCGCTCTCGATAACCTCATCCGGATCAGTGATTAGAGATAAAACCCCGTCATATCGGTTTCCATTTCTCTTTTTGACTGCCAACGCGGCATCTACAATTTTCATCTCAAGGGCAAACTTGAGTAAAGCGGTCACCGCACCGCCGGATGCTCCCATTTTTCGAATTTTATCGTCAGAAGACCACGCGAGATACATATTACCCTTCATATCATCACACCTTTTCTATACTTACTGCACAAAATTTAAATTCCGGCATCTTGGATGGGGGTCCGGCCGTGGGTCCGGTTAATATATTGGGAGCACATTCCGAAAAATGCCAGGGCATGAATATCAAACCCGTTCTTATGTCGTCCGTCACTCTGGCAATGGTCTTTAGCTCTCCCCTCCGTGATTTTAACAGGACCTGATCCCCATCTTCTATGGCCAATCCGCGGGCATCCTCACGGCTTATTTCAGCAAATCCATTGGGCAATTCATTGTTCAGCCTTTTGGTTCGCCGGGTCATGGTCCCTGTGTGAAAATGGAATACAACCCGTCCGTTGGTAAATATGTAAGGATATTTGTCATCAGGTAATTCCAAAGGGGGTTTGTACTCTGCGATCTGGAAATGCCCGAGACCGTCCGGGGTGGGAAAGTTCTCCACAAACATCACCTCTGTACCCGGATGATCCTCGGTTGGACATGGCCATTGAATGCCGCTGGGGCTTTTTAATCTCTTATAGGTTATGCCCCGGTATTGGGGCACGCATTTTCTGATCTCTTCGAATATTTGCCCCGGGCTGTCAAAACTAAATTGCTTCTCAAAACCCATGATCTTGGCCAGTTCACAGAATATCACCCAGTCCGGCTTTGCATCACCCGGAGGCCGGACAGCTTTATTGATTCTTTGCACCCGTCTATCTACCCCGGTAATCGTCCCGTCCTTCTCCGCAAAAGTCGCCGCAGGCAGCACAATATCTGCCATTTCTGTGGTTTCGGTCATAAATATGTCCTGAACCACCAGAAGATCCTTTTGTTCCAGAGCCTTCCTCACACGGTTGGTATTGGGTGCCGCAAGCATGGGGTTTGCCCCTACAATATATAAAACCTTACACTTTTCCACCATGTCCATGTAGGTCATGCCAGGCTGTGACGGCAGATTTTTCACCCCCCAGATATCTTCAAAGCGCTTTGCTGTTTCTTCATTAACACTCTGAAATCCCGGGTAGAAAACGGGCAGGGGCCCCATGTCGCCAAATCCCTCTCCATTTGCATGACCCCTTAAAGGATTTACGCCGGTGCCCGGCCTTCCATAGTTTCCGGTCAAAAGTGCCAGGTCGGCAAGGGCCTTAATATTCTCTATGCCGGCGCCATGCTGTGCAATACCGGAATTATAAAGAATGCAGGCGCGCTTTGCCGATGCATAGGTTATTGCCGCTTCTTTTATTACATCAAGGGAAATGTTTGTTATTCTCTCTATTTCCTTGAGATCCAGGGTCGTTAAATAGTCTTTGAGCTCATCGAGCCCTTTGGTCCTTTTTTCTATGAATTCTTTGTCCTCAAGCCCCTCATCTATGATGATCCGCATCATGCCGTTTAGCAAAGCGGCATCAGTCGCCGGATAGATTTGCAGGTACAGATCCGCGAGATTTTTCACAGTTATGGTTTTTCTGGGATCCACAACAATCACCCGGGCACCCTTCTGCTGTGCCCTGATGACCCTTCGGGCAATGATAGGATAGGTTTCCTGCATGTTGGGACCGGCCACAAATATACAATCAGCCAGCTCGATACTTGTGGTTGAGGTTGTCATCACACCTGAACCGACCGTGGAAAGCAAGGCAGGAACTGTGGTGGAATGGCAGAATCTGGAAGCATTATCCATGTTGTTTGTCTTCTGAACCACTCGGATAAATTTCTGAATGACGTACAAATCCTCATTCGA
>JASFLX010000319.1:0-3576 GCA_050117895.1 Desulfobacterales bacterium
CCATTCATAAACGTTTCGAATCCCCTCTTTTAGTGCAATTTTTGGTTTCCATCCCAGTTTTTTTATCTTAGAAATATCGAGCAACTTCTGCAAAGTTCCGTCGGGTTTATCTTTATTCCATCTCACTTCCCCATGATAACCCACAACTTCTGCGACGATTGCCGCAATTTCCTTGACAGTCTGATCCTCGCCGCAACCAACATTTATTAACGGGGTATTGGTGTTGTCGAAAAACTGGTCAAAAGCTTTTTCATTCATTTGGGTTAAGAAAATACAAGCATCTGCAAGATCATCCACATGGAGAAACTCTCTTTTAGGACTGCCGCTTCCCCACAGCGGCACAAAAGGCCTGGAGATGGAATTTTTTGTCTTACCATTTGATGAAGATGTTGTTAACCCGATCGACTGTTTGATCTCTTCGGGAATTGGACCATGTTTGTGTTCGTCTGTTTGAATGGCTTTCCAGTCGCACCGAATAGCAAGCTTTGCCAGATGAAATTTTCTGATCAGAGCCGGAAGCACATGGCTGGTTTCCAGGTCAAAATTATCGTTCGGTCCATACAGGTTGGTCGGCATGACACATAGATACTGTGTCCCGTATTGACGGTTATAGGACTGGCACATTTTGATTCCTGCAATTTTAGCAATGGCATAAGGCTCATTGGTTGGCTCAAGCGTACCGGTTAGCAGATATTCTTCCTTCATGGGTTGGGGGCATTCTTTGGGATAGATACATGAGGAACCTAAAAAGAGCAACCGTTTGACACCGGTTTTCCATGCAGCGTGAATAATATTATTTTGAATGGCCAGGTTAGTGTAAATAAACTCAGCCGGGTAGGTGAAGTTGGCCATAATGCCGCCAACTTTGGCTGCAGCAAGAAAAACATACTCCGGTCGCTCGGTTTGAAAAAAAGCCTCAACATGACCCTGCTTTGTAAGATCCAAATCCGAATGGTTACGCACGATCAGATTTGAATAGCCATCAACCTCTAATTTGCGGAACAAGGCCGAACCCACAAGACCGGTATGTCCAGCGATATAAATTTTTAAGTTCTTTTCCATTTATTACATATTCGCTTCGAAGCTTTCCGGAATATAAAATCCTTTTTGCTTCCAGATGGCTTCTCTCATACCATCTTCCAAATCATTATCAACCATTTCTCGTATCATTTGTTTAAAAGAAATCTTTTGCTCCCAGCCCAGTTTACGTCGCGCTTTGGATGGGTCTCCAAGAAGAGTGTCTACTTCTGTGGGTCTGAAATAGCGTGGATCAATTGAAACCACAGTTTGTCCCCGGCAAAGGGTTCGCAGTTGATCCCGACGATCATATTTCTTTAATAATTCCGTAGGCTGTATATCATCAATTACTCCTATTTCAGAAATTCCCTGGCCTTTCCATTCAAGTGTAATTCCTGCTTCTAAAAACGCGCCTTCACAGAATTCTCTTACCGAATGCTGTTCACCTGTTGCGATGACGTAATCATCCGGTTGGTCCTGCTGAAGCATGAGCCACTGTGCTTGTACGAAGTCTTTGGCATGTCCCCAGTCCCTCAGAGCATCCATGTTCCCCAGATAAAGATGTTCCTGAAGTCCCAGCACAATTCGTGCGACCGCTCTGGTAATTTTGCGAGAAACAAAGGTTTCACCACGCAAGGGTGATTCATGGTTAAAAAGAATTCCGTTGCAGGCGTATATGCCATAGGCCTCTCGATAGTTTACCGTGCACCAGAAGCTATAGAGTTTCGCACAGGCATAAGGCGAACGGGGATAAAAAGGGGTCTGTTCGGTTTGTGGAATCTCCCGGACCTTGCCGAATAATTCGGACGAGGAGGCCTGATAGAATCTGGTTTTCCCTTCGAGTCCCAGCATGCGAATGGCTTCTAATATGCGCAAGGTTCCCAAAGCATCTGTATCTGCCGTGTATTCAGGGGCTTCAAAAGAAACCTTTACATGGCTTTGAGCTCCTAAATTATAAATTTCGTCGGGCTGGACTTCCTGAACAATTCGAATTAAGTTTGTTGCATCGGTGAGATCGCCATAGTGCAAAACAAAACGAACATCCTTTTCATGGGGGTCTTGATACAGATGATCGATCCGTTGTGTATTAAATAGAGAAGAACGGCGTTTAATGCCGTGTACCTCATAGCCCTTGTCCAATAAAAGGTCAGCCAGATATGCCCCGTCCTGTCCGGTTATTCCTGTAATCAATGCCCGTTTCATTATTTTTTCTCCAACACTCTAGTTCATCAGCACCTATCCCGGATATGAGACCTTTGCAAAACGCCCCCTTTTGCCCAATTCCTGTGTCAGGCTTAAATTTTAATCCTCAAAACACTCAATGTATTCGTGCCTGCCCCGTGAAATGCGAAGCCTATTTCTCTGGGGTGGTTAAAATTTTCGCCTTCCTTGACCTTGAACAAAATTGGACATTTTTCAAAGGTCTCGATATTTCATGAAATATTCGGGATAGATATGGTTGAGTTAATAGAAAAAAACAACCTTATTCCAGCAAAACCACTTTGCTTTGGGGAACTCCTTGTTCCAATACTTTTTCTAACACTTTATCTTTTGAAATCATAGTTGTAATAAGGATTCTGTCAAAGGAAAGTGAATTTAAAGAGGCAGGATCTTTTACCACACCTCCAAGAAATTTTTCTCCGCTTTTGTTGTCGTCTACTATGGCTGACATTTGGATGGAAGTCTCTTGCAAGGAAATGAAAGCGATTTCTGCAAAGTCACCCGTACCGTAAAATACAACTCGCCTGACCCCTTGTTTATTAAGGTACTTGAAAAGATTGTGTAGTTTCTCACGAGCGTTTCTATAAAATTCGAAGGAATGTTGAATATATTGATAGGTCAGTCGGGTTTTTTCCGCTGCTCCCTTTGGTGTGAGGATATACTTGACTCGATTTTTAGGAATATTGTTTATCTTAAAATACCCTTTATTGGCGAGCCGCTTGACAAAGGAATTAACAAGCCCCAGGGAAATATTCAGCTTTTTGGATAAATCCCGCTGGCTCGGGGTGTGATCGTTATCGATCTCTTCAAGGATTTTCAGTGTACGAATATCTTCTCTATCCATAATTTTTTTTCGATGTTTGTTACGGGATTCTGGAGAGCTTTTAGATGTGGTAATGTGGGATTGTGGTGGGTGTCTTGTCCGAGCACAAGGCTCTGCTTAGTAAATTACATTAAGTTTTAATTAATAACATATTGTAATTTATATTTCTTCTATATTTTTTTGATAGATGGGTGTTTGTCTTTTGGGTGTTCAGCAATTGAACATTTTTTGGAGAGGTATGTCAAGCAAAAAATAAAATCAAAATAAAATAGTTTCACGATTTTTTATATGGCGACTGCATGGCTTCAATTATATTGTATGCGCAGTCAACCACTCACATATATGGAATGGTAAACTGCGCAGATTTCATAACATTATTCCACAGCAATCTTGTCTTTATTCTTTTCCCAGATCTTGGAACCGATACCCGGTACATTCATTAGATCTTCTGTTTTTTTGAAAGGTCCATTTTTCTCACGAAATTCTACGATTCTCTCTGCGTATTTTTGCCCTAT
>JASFLX010000320.1:0-3552 GCA_050117895.1 Desulfobacterales bacterium
AGTCCGGTAATGTGCAGGTTATAGCCTTCTCCCGCCGCCGGCATGGGTGCGACACCATTGGGTCCGGGTGCAAAGGGCTTAAAGCGGTCTTTTCTACCTTTGGGTCTGGGACGCGATACGATCTCAATTAATTTTGCCTCGGGTATAATGACTTTTTCACTCATATGCCCGACAATTTCGTCGGTCATGATAAGAACCGGCAACCGGTATTTTTCACTTAGATTAAACGCTGTAATGGTTAAATAAAAGATTTCCTGGGGTGAGGACGGAGCTAAGGCAATGATTTCATAGTGACCGTGTGACCCCCATCGGGCCTGCATCATATCGCTTTGGGCACCATGTGTGGGAAGACCCGTGGAGGGACCGCCGCGCTGAACATTGACCACCACACAGGGGGTTTCTGTACAAATCCCCAAACCGATATTTTCCATCATAAGACTAAATCCGGGACCGGAAGTGGCGGTCATGCTTTTTACACCGCCCCATGATGCACCCAGAACGGCGGCCATGGCGCCGATTTCGTCTTCCATCTGGATAAAACATCCGTCAACATGAGAAAGCCGGAGTGCCATTCGTTCGGCAATCTCAGTGGCAGGTGTTATGGGATATCCTCCAAAAAAACGGCATCCTGCCGCCAATGCGCCTTCCGCACAGGCAACGTCACCTGTCATAAAATATTCACCGGTAAGCACTGCGGGTTTCATAGGTCTTTTATCTTACCTTTATCGCAGAATTAGGGTGGGTTCCGGCCCGGCCGGGTTCTGTTATGGGCGGACTCTCTACTGAAAAAATGGCAAACTCCGGGCAAATGATCTCGCAGTAATGGCAGTTTACACATTCCTCGGGCTTTACAACAACAGGAGGATGATACCCCTTTTGGTTGAATTTTGTTGAAAGTTCAAGAGCTTGCTTGGGGCAATACTCGATACAGTATCCACATCCTTTACATCGATCCTCCAGGATGTGCACGATGCCCAGAGAGACTTGTATGGTGTCCGCGTCAAGTGGAACCCTCCAAAAATCCATATACCTTTCTCCAGTTGTTTAGGCGGTTTTGTAAATTAAAATAAAAAACATCCCCGAATATAATAATTGTAAGGATCTGTCAAATAATAAATTCTGAGAACATAGCGCCTCTAGTGGAGACCGCCTATTTTTTACGGGGGGTATCACTAATTTTATGTATTATCTCCACCCGCGGATATGAGAAAAGCTCGGGGAGTTTTTTCAATTTAAACGCTTTTATCTGAGGCTTTAGAAGAAAAACTTCCAGAGCTCTCATATAAGTATAACCCACAAGTAAAACTTGAAACTCTATGAAATAGAGTTTATGGTTACCGTTCAAACGGAAGACTCAACGGTAATAACTATGGATGAAAATGAAAAAAATACTTGTCAGCGCCTGCTTAATTGGAGAAAATGTTCGGTTCAACGGACGGGTTAAGGTTTATGAAAGCCGTGTGTTAGAGGATTGGAAGCTCCAGGGACGTCTGGTACCCTGCTGTCCCGAAGTTGGGGGAGGACTTCCGGTGCCCAGACCTTGCTCGGAAATCTCCGGTCAAGACGGAAGAACGGTATTGCATGGAAATGCAAGGGTCATGAACATTAAAGGAAAAGATGTTACCCGATATTTTTTGACCGGTGCTCGAAAAGCGCTTGAGCTTGCCCGCTTACACAAAATCAATCTTGCCGTTCTGAAAGATGGCAGCCCGTCGTGTGGCAGCACATATATTTACAACGGAAGTTTTTCCGGAATTAAAAAACCGGGCAAAGGCATTACCACTATTCTTCTGGAAGAAAATAATATCCGTGTTTTCAGTGAACAAGACATTCCGGAAGCCGTCGAATACTTAAAAACAATTGAAATTTAAATTTATGTTTCCGAAATTCTAAAACTTAACGAAAGCAAAGAATCCTGGCCCAAAAGACCAGGTTTTTCATTGCAAAAGAAAGGGGTTTTAGGAAATTCCATTATTCCAGTATTCCAACATTCCAATTGCGGAGCAAAGCGTAGCTAATTTGAGGTGGTTATGGCCCATCATACCATAAAATCCGGATATGTACAGCTGGTGGATCGTTTGAACCGATTTCCCCAGGGGGCGCCTCCTTCAAAATTATTATATAAAATTCTTGAAATGCTTTTTAACGAAAAAGAGGCCAAACTGTTATCCCTGTTACCTTTGAGACCGTTTTTTGCTGAAAAAGCCGCCCATTTATGGAATATGGACGGAGTCAGCACCCGGAAAATTTTAGATCAACTATGTAGCCGGGCGATTTTAATGGATATCGAGGAAAACGGCCGTCAGGTTTACTGCCTGCCGCCTCCTATGGCGGGATTTTTCGAATTCTCCCTGATGCGCATCAGAAATGATATTAATCAGAAGCTATTGAGCGAACTGTTTTACCAGTATCTCAATGTTGAAGAGGATTTTATCAAGAATCTGTTTCTTGTCGGCGAAACCAAGCTGGGACGGGTTTTTGTTCATGAGCCGGTTCTTTCAAATGAGAACGCATTG
The DNA here is from genome assembly GCA_050117895.1 of Desulfobacterales bacterium. Lineage (GTDB taxonomy): Bacteria > Desulfobacterota > Desulfobacteria > Desulfobacterales > UBA11574 > S5133MH16. Next base: position 2,517 of record JASFLX010000320.1, read on the forward strand.
CAGATCTTTGATTATGAAAGGGCGACCCAAGTCATTAAAACCGCTTCACACATCGGGATCAGCATATGCTATTGCCGTCATAAAATGTCCCACACGGGTCGGGACTGTGATGCGCCCAAAGAAATATGCATGACCTTTAACGCGGCGGCCTCATCTCTGATAAAGTATGACTATGCCCGATCGGTGGATGTGTCCGAATGCCTGGAGCTTCTGGAAACGGCTTATTCACAAAATTTGGTACAATTCGGCGACAATGTTCGAAAGGATGTGAATTTTATCTGCAATTGCTGCGGATGCTGCTGCGAAGCCATGATTACCGCCCGGAAATTTGCTATTTTGCAGCCGGTTCATACCACTAATTTCATCCCAAAAATTCAAGATGAGACATGTACAGGGTGCAGAAAATGTGTAACCGTATGCCCGGTCGAAGCCATGAGCCTGGTTTCGGCCAACGATCCTCATCATCCCAAAAAGAAAAAGGCACGGGTTAACGAAAAAATTTGTCTGGGATGTGGCGTCTGTGCCCGGGTCTGTCCAGAGGATTGCATTCACTTGCAACCCAGAGATCAGAGGGTGATTACGCCCCTGAATACCGCCCACAGAGTTGTGGTTATGGCTATTGAGCGGGGCAAGCTTCAAGAGCTGATTTTCGACAATCAGGTATTAAACAGCCACCGGGCCATGGCCGCGATTTTAGGGGTTATTCTTAAACTTCCGCCCATTAAACAAGCCATGGCCAGTCAACAAATGAAATCGATTTATCTCGAAGCGTTAGTAAATCGGTTGAATCTCTAGTTCGTATCCATCCAGAAACGGCATCTTTCGGCCTCCGGCGGCGTTCTCGCTCGTTTTCAATCCTCGAAATAGCGCGCTATGTCTGCGGTTTGAAACTCGCTCGGGCCTTGCCGTAAACCAAAATCTACCGTTTCTGGATGGACACTGGTGCATGTTTATAATTTACAACATAACGCGTGTTACAGTTTATGTGATTTCTTTTAACAGTTGTAAAATATTCGGTAACGCTTGGCTGCTGGGT
>JASFLX010000321.1:0-3547 GCA_050117895.1 Desulfobacterales bacterium
GGAATTCCCATAACCAGTTAAAAGCACATTTATTTTAACGCCTCCCTGTTTTGCAATCGATATACCGAAATGGATTTTTGGAATGTTGGGGGTTAAATCGGAAGTAAAATATTTAAGTTTTCAAAAACACTTTTTTTAAATTTTCCAGGCAAGTTCACCCATCATTTTTATTCGGTGAAACATTTTGCTAACTGTTTTTATTTGTTTTTTAATTTCACCGGAGCCATTCCTCCATTATGTCATTTGCTGCCAAAGCCTAAACGTCATCTTTGCTTGCGGGAATAATTTTTTTTGGGAAATATGACAAGTTTCTTTAAAAAACCCTCTCCCTTGCTCTGTGTTCTAACCCTGTTGTCATCCTGCAAGGCGATATGCACGATTCTCCGATCATGAGCATTCATTTGGCCGATTGCTGAAGGTTTTCCGGTGCTTTTTACCTTTTCCGCCATCCTCACCGCCAGCCTTTGAAGGCTAACTCGCCTCTTTTCGAGATATCCTTCCACATCTATGTAAATACTGACCCGTCCTTTTCTGTTTTTATTGACAATTTTTTCCACGAGATATTGAATCGCTTCAAGGGTTTGCCCGCGTTTCCCAATAAGAACAGCAGAGTTTCCACCGCTCACATTAAAAACAATTCTATTGGAATGCTCCTCAATCGATATTGTTGCGTCTGTTGTTATTAAATCAATAATCTTTTGCAAAGCTTCCCGGCCAAGATCCATAGGATCATCGGTAACACGGTGATCCCGATCTTCATCATGTGATTTTTCTATCTGTTCATCCACGCTTTCTATCGGTTTTTCATATGAACGTTCACTTTGCTCCTCTTCATCTGTTGTTTCAAAATCAATTTTCGGCGACGGTTCCGGTATCGTAACGCGAATTCGTGCTTTCTTAGTCCCAACCAGTCCAAAAATGCCGGTCGAACCATAAGAAATAACATCATGTTTAAGTTTTTCCCGGGGTATATTTAGTTCTTCACAGGCTTTCCTGACAGCCATTTCGACATTTTTATCCTCAAATTCCACACAATGCGACATCATATAACCTCCGTGATTAAACTTTTTTCTTTTGAATATAGTACTGTTGAGCCATTGATATTACATTATTTACAAGCCAGTATAAAACCAGTCCCGACGAAAAATTGATAAACATAACCGTAAAGACTAACGGCATCAACATCATCATTTTGGCCTGAGCGGGATCACCCATGGGTGGTGACATTTTCTGCTGTATAAACATGGATGCCCCCATAATGATGGTTAAAACCGGGATGCCGTACGGCGGTTGCATGAATGGAATGGAAACATCAAACCTGAAAAGGCGATCCGGAGCGGACAGATCATTAATCCACCAGAAAAATGGCGCATGCCTTAATTCTATGGCTTCGTACAACATTCGATAAAGGGCAAAGAATATGGGAATCTGTGCGAGCATGGGAAGACATCCACCCATGGGATTGACTTTGTATGTTTTATACAACCCCATCATCTCTTCATTCATTCTTTTCTTGTCATCTTTATATTTTTCCTTGATCTCCGCCATAAGCGGTTGGATTTTTTTCATTTCAGCCATGGATTTATAGCTTTTATTCCCAAGGGGCCACAAAAGAATTTTAGTAAATAGTGTCAAAATGATAATAGCAATACCATAGTTAGAAATAAAATGATCATATAAAAAATTCATTATCCAGACACACGGTTTGGCGATGATATCAAACATACCGAAATGAACGGCTTTGACCAGATCATAATCCATATGGTTTAAAACCTTCATACTCTTTGGCCCAAAAAACAGTTTGTATTTAAAAACATGCTTTGTACCGGATTCGATCACGCTCTCGGGCTCCACATAACGATTTTGAAGTATTTTGTTATCCACGTAAAGCTGCATGCTGGCATCTGTTGTCTCATCAGGTATGATGGCGGACATAAAATAACGGTTTTGAACCGCCACCCATTTTATATTACCTGTATATAGGCTTTGATCCTTTATTTTCTTTGTCTTAATCTGTTTGAGCTTATTATTGATCAGCGCACTCGGACCCGTAAAACCATACCTGCTCTTTTTTTCTTCTTCCTTTCTCACTAAAGTAAGAGTGAGGTTGTTCCGAAGGGTCTTGCCGGAAAGGTTTTTTATGGTCACGCCGAAATCAATCATATAGGTTTCGGGTGAAAATAAAAATTTCTTTTCAACAACCACGCCCTGAGGAGATGTCCAAACAAAAGAGATCTCTTTTGGTTTATCGATGATATCAACGGAATCCTCTTCAACCGCAGCTAAAAAGATCGCATCATCGAGACCCGTAAGGCTATTACCAGCGAATCCCATGCGGATTGTTCCGCCGGATATGTCCGGAGATATCATTTCCAGTAACGGTGAATCAGCATCTATGGTTTCCCGGTAATTATTAAGGACATAACTTTTGAATACAGCTCCCTTTTCAGAAATTTGAATCTTGTATAACGGCGTTTTTACCGTGACGGTTCTCGATGGCTTAACGGGCAGAGCAGGTACCTTGTCTATCGAAGGTAATTTTTCCGCTGTATTCTGCTCTTTTGTTAATATCTCCGATTTTTTTTCTGTTTTTTGCTCTTTTTGCTGAGCTTGTTTGGGCGGCGGGTTCACTTTCTTTTCAACAAAGAAAAAATTCCATACGATAAAAACAAGCAAGGAAAGAGCTATGGCAATAACGAGTCGAGCTTGATCCATTTTCTTCTCCAATATTAAAAAGTAGCCAAAAATATATTCTGATCAGTTAAATATGAATATTTTCATAGGGTTAAACACAGAGGAGCAAACATTTTTGAGGGGGTGATAGAAGACGAACATATATGTTCCCATCTGGAACCGGCATCATTTGTGCCGATACTGTTCTATCAAGGTTATAGGATGTTGCGCTTTAAGGAACAGAATCGATTCCCCCCGGATTAAAGGGATGGCACTTTAAAATTCTCTTTAAGGCAAGGAAAAAACCTTTGAGTAGTCCATAACGCAAAATAGCCTGATAGGCATATTCGGAACAGGTTGGATAAAAACGACACGAAGGAGATAAAACCGGGGACAATATTAATTGATATGCCCTTATCAAAAACAAGGGAATTATCAGGAATATTTTATTAATTGCCCTGACTCCTTGATATGCTGTTAAAAATGTTTTGCAGGGAAAAAAAAGCTTGTTTCGATGTAAGTTCGGAGGCCTTTTTTTTTGCTATGATATTTATATCCCAATAACCTGTAATACTGTGCCTGTTTAGCCGAAAACTTTCGCGAGAAAACCGTTTAATCCTGTTGCGTGTTGTTGCGTTTCCAACCTTTCTCGCTACTGTCACACCAAGGCGCGTTCTTTGATATCGACCCGGAGAAAATATAGCCACAAAATGTCTGTTTTGAGTTTTCTTGCCGAATTTTGATATTTCGAGAAACTCGGAGCGTTTTAGAATTCTTTCTGCCTTGGTAAAATAAAAGCGCAAAAAGCGTTGTCCTCTGCAACCTATTGCTATTTATATATTTATTGTTTTATATATGTCAAAAACGATATGTA
>JASFLX010000322.1:0-3534 GCA_050117895.1 Desulfobacterales bacterium
ATACAAAATCTATGAAAACCAACAGACAATCTCAAATAAAAAGAAATCTTTGGCTGAGGGCAAAAATCATCCAGGCGGTGCGCACATTTTTCGTTGATAATGACTATCTTGAAATTGAGACTCCCTGCAGGATCCCTGCTCCCGCTCCCGAAGCCCATATTGAGGCTGAAGTTTCAGGTGACTGGTTTTTACATACTTCTCCGGAACTTTGTATGAAACGGCTTTTTGCAGCCGGATATCCGCGTATTTTTCAGATTTGCCGATGCTTCCGTCAAAAAGAGAGGGGCTCAAAACACCTGCCTGAAATGACCATGCTGGAATGGTATACCGCCGATCATAATTATTTTAATATGATGGAGCAGTGTGAGGAACTCATACGGTTTGTAGCTCACCGAGCCGGTTTTGAGGATTTTCTGGTGTACCAGGGCAACCGCATCGATCTTAACGCGAACTGGCCCCGGATGTCGGTGACGGATGCATTCGAGAGATTCTCATCCGTTTCCATGGAAACGGCAGTTTTACAGGATCGATTCGACCCATTAATGGCCTTTGATATTGAACCGAATCTGGGGCACAACAAACCGCTTTTTCTCTATGATTACCCTTCTGCCGCTGCCTCTCTGGCAAGACTAAAACCGAAAAACCCTTCCATTGCCGAAAGGTTCGAGCTTTATATCAGCGGTTTGGAACTGTGCAATGCCTTTTCAGAACTGACCGATCCCCTTGAACAGAGAAAAAGGTTTGAGGATGAACAGAAGAACCGCAGCAAATTGGGATTACATGCATATCCCTTGCCAGTAAAATTTCTGGATTCATTGCAATTTATGCCGGAAGGATCCGGTATTGCTCTGGGTGTTGACCGTCTGGTGATGTTATTTGCAAATACAGCCCATATTGATGATGTGGTGGCATTTACACCCGAAGAGCTTTGATAAAAATTGACGGCTTCGTAAAAAGTCCAACTTCTGCGTTACGCTGCATCCTTCGTCATTGCAGCGTACTATAAGTACGCCTCATTCCTCAGGATTTGCGCGCCTTGAATTTGGAGCTTTTTACTTTGCCGTCGGATTGTGACTTTTTGCGATACTGTCAAAATTGGGGTAAAGAAATTATTAAAATGAATGTCCCCTATATCCTGGATCTGTGGTCTCCTCGACTTTTGCAACGTTATGGTTGACATAAAACGCTTACCTCTTATAAATACAATTTTTTAGAAAATGAGCCGTTTGAAAGAAAGCCTCGGCAATCTTTCAATTTAGTTTTATTTTCCGAACGACGAAAAAGGTTGAAAAGTTATGATTGAAAAGAAAATTTTGGTTGTAGATGACGAAGAAAGTACACGGTCACTTTTGGAAAGAACCATTTCCGAATTTGGATATAGAGTTGAGCTTGCGTGCAGTGCCGAGGAAGCTTTGGACAAAATAAAAAATGAGGAGTTTCAGCTTGTCATAACAGATTTAAAAATGCCGGAGATAGACGGTGCCGAATTGTGCCGTCAAATTAGAAGTATAAACCTCGAAACGGTTATTTATGCCCTGTCCGGATATCTAAAAGAGTTTGAGCCGGAACAGCTTCAGGATATCGGATTTGACGGTCATCTTTGTAAACCGGTGAATAGTGACGTATTAAAAAGTGCGATAGAGGGCGCCTTTGCTGCAAGTTATCAGAGGGTGAGATAGAAAGACAAACTCGGATAAACACATTTGGGTTTAACCGGGTTCCGGTCGTGGGATCTACGCTTCGCTCCGACAGGCGGGTTAAAAACAGCGGGTGTTGAAAAAATGGAAGACAAAGATACTAAGTCCCAGGCAGATATCGAGTGGGAGCAGCGCAAGTTGTGCAGAGATGAGAGCTGCATCGGCGTGATCGGTCCGGACGGACGCTGCAAGGAATGCGGATTGCCTTTTGAAGAGGGGCCTTCCGATGAAATAAAAGCAGAATCGTCCATAGAGAATTTAAAAGAGACTGAAACTGAAGAAGAATTAGAAGAGGATGCGGAAAGTAGGGAAGAGAAATCCGATTTGGATTTAGAGTGGGAGCAGCGCAAACTCTGTATCGATGAGAGCTGCATCGGCGTGATCGGTCCGGACGGGCGTTGCAAGGAATGCGGCAAACCTTATGAGACCTAAAATCTGTATTCACTTCGTTCAAAAGATATAAATTTAAAAAGATGAACATCGAACATCGAACGTCCAACATCCAATGATGAATGAAAGACAAAAACAAGGTCAAGAGATCTATTAGAATAATTTGAGGAGTGGAGCGATATCCTTATTCGATGTTCAACATTGGACGTTCGATGTTCGATGTTCATTCTGTTTGATGTTGGACGTTCATTTCTAAAAACAATTTGTCGCTTATGGGTCATCCTTCCAGATCCAAAGCACCGGTTCTCGAATCTGCCCGAGCCGGCGTCACTTTTTTATGATAGGAGAGAACAATAAACAGGCCCACACTCAGGATCATGATGACGCCTCCGGATGGGAACGCCCGGCGGAGTTGAAAGACATCCATCATTAAGCCGGCCAGCAATGATCCTGTCAGCATTCCCAGACTGTGCGCCATTGCCAAAAGCCCCATAACGGATCCCATTGCCTCGGTTGAATTTCCTTTTAACACAGACAGTGCCATCAGTGCAGGCATTGAAATACCCCCCCCGAACCCGAACAAAACACTGGCCATCACCAGTTCGTTGAAGCTGTCTGCCCATTGAAAAGAAAAAATTGCATACGTGATGACTAACCCCCCGGTAACAACCATCATTTTCCGATTGATTCTGTCTGCCAGAAGACCCATGGGGACGTGCAAAAGACCGCTTGAAAAAATTCCCAATGTCACAAGAATTCCAATGGATGAACTCGAGAGTGAAAATTCTAAATCCCCCAAAACCGGCAAAAAGCTCCAAATGACCCCGATACATGCGGCATAAGCGAGCCTGAAAAGAAAAAGCCCCGCCATATCACTGTCATAAAGAAGACGTTTCCACTCGATTGGATTTGTTCCCCGGCTCACAACCGACTCAGACCGTGTGGGAGGGAGTAGAAACGAACTTAATAAAAAGCCTGCAAAAGCGAGAACGCCCATGGATGCAAAAGAGGTGTCCAGGCTGAATTGGTCACGGATTTCTCCTCCGATCAGTGGTCCGATACTCAAACCCAGGAACATCGACATATTAAACAATCCCATGGTAAAACCTTCACGGCCGGGCGGTGTGATATCTCCGACATAGGCTTGAACCGCCGGCATTATCATGGCTGACGTTATTCCTTGAACAAACCGTATGCCGATAAGGGATTCAACATTATTTGCAAAAATGAATGCCAGTGAAACCACTGTATAACCACAGAGTCCCGCCACAATAAACGGCTTTCGTCCCTTTTTGTCCGAATATCTGCCGAAATAAGGCAGTAAAAAGCTTCTGGACAGGGAAAATGAGCCGAATATCAACCCGATGTATAACCCACTTGCCCCGAGATCGTGAGCATAGACCGGCAGTAGGGGCACGACAATCCCCACACCGGTTACCGCACCGAA
>JASFLX010000323.1:0-3532 GCA_050117895.1 Desulfobacterales bacterium
CCTTATTTTATTCAAGTGTTCAATGCAAAACAAAAACGGTAGGTTATACCTGTTAATTAACTGTTGTTTTGCTCATATTGAAATTTATAAAAACAGGATAATTATTACAGTTAATGATGAAAAAAAATATAATTTAAAATTCAATTGAAACGACGAAACATATTAAAATGATATTAATATAACAGAAAGGAGTGTGATCCTATGAACTTCACAGAAAAAGAACATAATTACATTGAAACTGATGCGGAAAGAGAAGAAGGTCATGTCGATACCATTAATAGATATTTCGATGAATGTCTGGGCGAAACCAGACTGGGTTGTGATCCTGGAGTTGACATTCCCGGCTAACTCCTCAAATCTATAAGAAAGGGACAGAGCCAATAAACTCGGCCCTTAAAAATATATGCCCCGATTGAACATGCGCGTTTAATCGGGGTTTCTTTTTTTTCAAAATAAAGCAGGTAGAAACGAATTTTACAAGAAAAATTCAAAAGCTTTAATTTGACAGCTTTTTTTGGGAGAGGGTGGATTTATGCTTTAAAATCGAATCCTTTTTAATTCTTGTAAAAAGATGAAATAGCAGTTATGATATTAGTGATAAAGATCAAATTTTTGTGAGGGAAGAATCATGTTGTATTATATTACCCTACTGATAATTTTCTTGGTGATCGGATTTTTTTGTATCATCCTATTACAAAAAATTACATATTTTCAGACACAAAAGAAAAAACGGCAAGAAAAGGAGTCTGACTTTAGAAATAAGCTTTATACGGAAACCGACCTGAAGTTTGATTCGTCCTTCCAAATCGGTGACGTTATGAAAGATCATACGGTTAATTCCGTAGAACATAAGAATATGGTAAATGACGAACTTGACGGAAATGAAGTCCGTACCTTAATATTCGAAATAATTAACAGTATGTCCGATGAGGACATGCGACAACTTTTAAAAGAATTGAAGGAACATCAAAACAAAGAACAAAGGGAATATTCTCGAAAAGATTTTTTAACGATAATAGATTACACGGTGGAGGGGCGACATTATAGGGACTTCATCCAAGATATCAGTGAGAGCGGTGTATTCATTAAAACTTCTCAGACATTTTCAGTTGGCCAACCCATATTGATGACCTTCATGTCCCCGGACAATCAGAAACCTTTTAGAATCAACGGCGAAATTAAACATACTCGGGAGGATGGTATCGGTGTAAAGTTTAACATAAAAAGCCAGGTGCAAGAACTGGTGTTAAAAAGTTTTGTGGATATGATTCAAAGCGGCTAAATTCCTATGCATAAATTCCATAAAATGGTTTATTTTTGGGCCCTATCTTTTATTATCATTCCCGCGATGGCAATTGCCGGCCAATATAAAGTAATCCGGGTTATTGACGGCGATACAATCCTGATCAGATATAACGGAAAATATGAAAAAGTTCGTTTGATCTGTGTAAACACCCCGAAATCTGTGCATCCCGATAAAAAACAGAATATGACAATGGCTGAAGTGGCATTCAGATACACCCAAAAGCAACTTACCGGCAAATATGTTGACCTTGAATTTGAAAGCTGGATAAGAGGCAGGTACGGAGTCCTTCTTGCTTACGTATTCGTTGACGGGAAAAATATCAACCTTGATCTGGTTCGAAAAGGTCTTTCACCGTATTACATCAAATATGGACGGAGTCAAAAATACGATGCCGATTTTCGTGCTGCCCAAAAACAGGCCAGAAAAGAGAAATTGAATATATGGGATGACCGTAAGCCTGCAAAAAAATAGAAGGACAGAGTCAAAATGGGATCAACACCGATAATTTGAGGAAATGGTGTCAGTTTTAAAATTGTAGGCTAAATTATGAAGTAACATAAATAAAAAGAATCGTCATTAGTCCTGCTGCAAAAGGGGTCATAAGCCATCCCACGGCAATTTTTCCCAGCATCTTTGGATTGACCGTCCTAAGACCACCCACGATGCCGACGCCCACCACTGCTCCCACAACAGCCTGAGAAGATGAGACGGGGACCCCGATCTGGGTAAAAAAATGAAGGGTCAGCGCTTCGGCCAGAACCGTCACAAGGGCCGTAAAAGGGTCTAAGGGGGCAATGCCTTTCCCCACCGTAATCATGACATTTTTGCCGTAAGTCAATGTCCCCGAAGCAATACTGAGCCCTCCGATGAAAGCGGCCGTTTGACAGGATAAAAGACCCGATCCCACATATATGCCGGTTACATTTGCCACGTTGTTGGTGCCTAGTGAATAGGCCCCGTAGCACCCTGCTACAATAATGCCCACGGTATAAATCGTGTTCCGATGCGTAAGACTCGCAATCGTCTTATCAAAGATAAACTTGAGGCTATGGTAAAGCAGGTAGCCAAAAATCATTCCGCCGACAGGTGTCAGGATCCAGCATGTAACGACCTTGATCAACTTTGAAAAATCCGCTGAACCCGATAAAATTCCGGCCCCGATTACGGCCCCGATAATGGCTTGGGAAGTGGAGGCGGGAATGGCAAAGTAAGTCAGAATCGTCATGGTGATGGCGGCGGCGAGAGCACAGTAAAAGGTCTCGATGGGAACCAGTCGAGAAAGATCGCTGACAATTCTCATGCATTTGGGACCCTCGAGAATGGACCCTATCAAGACAAAGATGGCTGTCAAAAGAATGGCTGTTCGGTATTTTACAATACCGGTTGTGACCCCTGTTCCAAAGATATTTGCAGAATCATTGGCTCCCAAGCTCCAGCCCAGAAAAATACCGCTTATGATCTTCCACACAAGAACACTCCGTTATCTCTCCCATCATAACACTATTATTCATTCACTTCATGCTTACGTGGATGACCTGGAGGTGATCGCTTGCATCTTCAATGACATCGCTGATGGAGGTCAGGCAGGAAAGAAATTGGGACAGGATTTCACCTTCCCAAAAATTTGTTATCTCTATCTTTCGTGCATCTCGAATCAGATCGAGTTTGATATCGTCAATTTTTTTTTCATAAATCCGGATCGCCAGAATTTTTTCTCTAAGGTCCTCACCCTTGAGCATGGATTCAAAGGTGATCAACAGCATCTCGCAGATACGGCGGTTAAGGAAAGCAACCTGGATACACTCGCCTCTCAGCTGCTCAGGAAGCTTTAAATCCAAATATCTGTATGCGGTGTCCTTAAGCAAATCAAAGATACTATCCGCAATTTCAACGAATTTACAAAGATCCGGTCTGAGATAGGGCAAAAAGGCCCCTTCATAAATTTTTGATATGATATCCCTGCGAATGGCATCCCCCGCCCGTTCAATATCCATGACCTGTCGCATGAGGCTCAGGTCGTCTGTTTCAAGGGCCGTCTTGAAGAAACCGCACGCAGTACAGAGGAGTTTGATTTGTTTCGTGATGTCCCTGATGACCTCGTTTTCTTTCTTGCCCTTGGAAAATATCTTTTCAAGAAACATATTCCCCTCTTGCCCTTGCGATGATGGTAGCGGACATGACATCCATTAACGCCACCAAACCGATGATCCGATCCTGATCACAAAC
>JASFLX010000324.1:0-3525 GCA_050117895.1 Desulfobacterales bacterium
ACAATTTCGGCATTGGTGCCGATATCCATAAAAAGAGTAATTTCTTCGGAGAGGTACATTCCCGACCCCATGACGCCGGCCACGATATCGCCGCCCACATAACTTGAAATCGCCGGATATACCAGTGCGGTTACATGGTCTCCCAGGGAAAGACCCAGATCAACGGCCTTTATGGGCGCAAAAAGGGTTGAAGCCGGAACATAAGGTGACAGCCGTATGTATTTGGGGTTGACCTTGAGCATGAGCTGGGTCATGGTGGTATTGCCTGCCAAAGTAATGGTGGAAATCTCGTCAGGATCGATCCGGGCCCGTTTCACCATCTTTTTTATTAACTGGTTAATGTTTGCAATAACTACCTCGTGAAGCTTTTCCAGGCCACCGGGTTTGTCTGCAAAAATAATTCGACTGATGATGTCTTCGCCATAGCTGATCTGCCCGTTATATTCACCGTACGAGGCCAGCGCATCTCCGTTGATCAGATCGATTAACTGGCTGTAGACGGTGGTTGTACCGATATCCACGGCAATGGCATAGTTCCGATCCGTTGTATCTCCAGGCTGAATATTGATAATATGTGTCTTTCTTCCGGAATGTACGGGCCGGGCAAGTGTGGCCGTAACCTTAAAGGCGTCGGTTCTTAAAATATCGGAAATTTTGCGGATGACAGGAAGCTGAACTACCAGACGATGTTCATCGTGTTTGGCTTTAAGGAATGAGATTAGTCGGGTTACATCCGGCAGATTGTCCTGTGGCGTGGGCTCGGGGAGCTCCAGGTATTTCTTTTCAACGGGCGGCATGAAAAGACCTTTTTCCTTCAACTCCTCCAGATTCATTTCCCAAATTTTAGCTTTTCGCCGGGGCGTCTTTTGCAGGTTAAGAACGCTGATATCCACTTCCGATTCTACGGGAATGCGAACCACGAGGTCGCTCTGAACAGATGCCAGACAGGCCTGACGGTAGCCCTTTTCAATATCTTCTTTGCTTAATTTTTCAGTTATGCCTCCTTCAACACTTCCATCTTCGACAATCACACGGCATTTTCCGCATACCCCCTCTCCGCCGCAGGAAGCATTAATGTGAACGCCTGCTTCCATGGCGGCACGGATCAGGTTTTCTCCATGCATAACGGTTATTTCTTTGTTGTGGGGGAGAAATTTGATTTTATGTTTGCTCATTATCGATTAAATCTTAAATTGTTAAAAGTGCTTCCTCACCGGTTAAAATTTCCGTGAGCGGAACTCCCCAATACTTGATTTCAATGTTAAGTTTTTCTAGAGCTTCTGTAACGCCGAGTTGATCCGCACAGGCTTTGCATGCGGTGATATGAACCCCTTTGTCCAACGCTTGCTTAACCTTTTCTTGAATATTGGCATCTTGGCTCACCAATTGAGCCGTCGCACCCCAAATAATGAGGGTGACTTTTTCCCACCAGCCATGAATCAGAGAATTTACGGTATACATGAACACCATTTTCTCGGCGGTAATGGGATTATCATTGGTCCATAATACATAAAGATGTGTTTTTTTACTCATGGAACACCTTCCTTTTTCTTTCCCTTCCTACGGAAACATCCAAAAAACAGTAACCATCTCGAACCACCTGATCGTTGAGTTGGAGATGAATTGCAGAAGAAAAAATTGGACCATCGGTAACGACCGTGTGGTATTCTCCTTCTTCTCCTGAAGTATCGATCCCGGTTTTCTCCATATCTATGATCACCTGTTGATCCAGTGTCCTGCCTAAAAAGCTTGGGCTCAAAGCACCTTGTTTGATGACGATGACGGTAGCTTTGAAACCGAGTTGTAAAAATTCATTCAGAAGATCACGCCGTTCCCTTTTCCACAGCGGTTCATATGGCCGTATGTTCACCGATGAACAGACTCGCTCTACCCACTTAAGATGAGCGTCTAAATCGATATCGCCAAAAACTCCGTAATCGACTCCTTCTTTCTTGAATTTTCGAATCACGGAGAGAAAAGTCGATTCATAATCGTCCCAGGAGGCTTTGCGTATAACGAGGGGGATAGACAATGCTTGCGCTTGGGTTTCCAGAACGCTCAACGGTAGCCCGTGAGCCCGGCTTCTGTTCCCTTGCTGTGTGAACATGGTCAGAAGGTACTTGGGTATCCCCCCATTTTGAAGTGCATGATAGAGCGCCAGACAGGAGTCCTTCCCGCCACTCCATGAACAGAAAAAATGTTTTCCTTTAATGGTATTCATAAAATGTTTATTCTTTCTTAGAAAGATGTTAACGGTTGTTCGGTTCGGAATGTCATTTTGCCTAAAAACTTATTACCATCCTCAACTTGTGACAGGCACCATCCTCTATGACTCAATTTTTTTTTAATCAGTCTGTTGATAAAGCCATGCCCAACAATAACAACCCTTTGATTTTCTAATAGGTGTGACTCTATGTTTTCGATGATTTGGACTACCCTTTGCTTTGCATCTTTGAATGACTCGCATTTTTTTTTCAGCCCAAATAACCAAAGAAACCTGGAAAATGCCATCCAGAATTTGGCCCTCATTTTGATTGCAGGGAACTGAATCAATGGAACCTCTGCCTCACAAAAAATTGAATTTGGTATGATTTTTTCACCAATGAGCTTACCTGTTTCCATGCTCCTTTTCAGATTGCTGGTTAAAACGATTTTCTCCTTTTTCATCCGAGGCTTTATTTTAATGATACCGGAGTCATTATAACGTAACACCCATGATGGGAAATCATGACCTGAAATGATTTCATTTCCGGAAACCATGGGTTCTGCATGACGATAAATGACAATTTCCATTTCTTCTTGAACCCGAACGTCAGTATTCAAAAAGCTTCCACTACAGTTTTAAAAAGTGAAAAACTTCACAAAATAGTTAATAAATTATTCACATATATTGCAATCATTCAGGGTTATATACTTAAACAGTTACCGGTCCAGACTTTCTAAAAATTGCTTGTAAATCCGTTTTGATTCCAGAGGTTTTTCAACAAAAGGCAGATGTCCGCATTCCTTGAAAATCACCGAACGACAGTTTTTAATACCATTCTCAAGTGCTTCAACAGCGCTCCGGTGCACCATACGATCTTCCGCGCCCCATATGGCCAATGTCTGGGCACGAATTTCCGATAAACGATTATCTAAAAGATTCAAGCCCCCGTCCATGATGTCGGTGATTAACTTTTTCCGTAACGCATAAACCCGCTTACCCTCCCGGGCAAAGTATTCTTTAAAGTGGCGGGGAATTGGGGGCGGATCGAAGAAAAGAAAAGACACGAGCTCGTCAAACTGCTCCGGCGTCTGGTAAAGCAACACATTGCGGCCTTGAGTGAGGTAATGTGTCCAGGCATCGCTGGGTATTCGAGTCGTTACACCCATTGAGTCCATTAAAGACAGGCTGAGTATGCGATCCGGATATTCACTCGCGTAATATCCACAAACATATCCACCCAAGGAAATCCCGAACAAATGAAATTTGTCGAGTCCGATGGCGTCGACAAAACGATTCAGGCGATTCACCTGGCTGGGTAT
>JASFLX010000325.1:0-3518 GCA_050117895.1 Desulfobacterales bacterium
AAAAGGCGGCTCAATAAAGTTGCTGATCCGACAACTCCGGCCGTTTTTGTCACACGGTGGTTTTCAGTGGTTGGCTGGTTTGTTGTTGGGTTCATTATTAATTTAGAATTACTGAGTTAAAATAAAGCTTGACATATTTTCCGGGAATTTATATTTAATACATTTTTATTTATAATATTAGATTAAAAGGAGTTGATAAAATTGGCTAATCATAAATCTGCGATAAAACGTGCGCGTCAAAACGAAAAAAGGCGAATGCGCAACAAATCTTCGAAAACAAGGATAAAGAATATCGTCAAAAGGGTACGACAAACTGTTGGCGAAAAATCGAATGAAGCGGCACTGACTGAACTCAATATTGCAAAATCTATAATCGATAATGCAGCAAAAAAGGGTGTGATTCACAGGAAAACCGCATCTCGAAAAATCTCCCGCCTTTCCAGACTTGTAAACACCGTCTCGGCCTAATCCGAATTCCTCACGGGGCAAGGATTCACTCAAAGGGTCAGAAAGCAACCACCACAAAGCAAAAGCGGATTTTGTTTTGGCCGTACCAGGGATTTTTCTAAAAATCGGCGGTTAACCTGTTGAATATATTCTCCGCAAGCCTTTTGGAAAGCGTTTCGATGGCAACCCGTTTATTACGTTCTGTAGACTGTTTTTCGGACAATACCTGATAGGCCTCATTTTCGGAAACGGCTTTTCTAGACCATATGACCCCACCGGTTCTATCTGTTAATTGCAAATCGACTTTAAGTTCAACCCGTCTTTCATTTGAGGTATACTTGCCGGTGTGTGAAATCGCTCTTTCACTGATCGATTGAACAACACCGGTAAGAATTGCATCAGCCTTATCACTTCCGGTCACAACCACCTGCTCATGTCTAGAAAACTCATAGATGAGATCATTTGTAATGATACTCTCCACCCCGGTTTCTGCGGTACGGTTTTCAAACATCTTCACACTGATCGATGTTATACCGGATGGAAGACTTCCCCCACCGGCAAACCGGTAGCCGCAAGCTGAAAAAAATGACCCTAACAGAATAAGTGCCCAGGCATATTTTTTTATAACAAAAAACGATTCTTCTAATGTTAATCTCATCACTTATACCACAATATTCACAAGTTTATTTTTAACGACAATAATTTTCTTAATCGGTTTATTATCTATGAATTTTTGAATACGCTCGTCCGAAAGAGCCAACGCTTTGATGGTATTGTCATCCGCATCCACATCAACATGGAACTTGCTTCTTAGTTTGCCGTTTACCTGAATTACGATCAAAAGTTCATCCTTTAACAGTGCGTCTTCTCGGTATGACGGCCACGACGCCAATAAAACGCTGGACTCAAAGCCCAAGGTCTCCCAGAGTTCTTCGGCAAAATGGGGAACCATCGGCGACAAAAGGAGCGCAACAGATTCCATGGCAAATCTCATGACACCGGCATCTTGATTGTCATTTTTTACAGGATCGATTCCGTACAGGGCATTCACAAGTTCCATGATTGCACTGATTGCCGTATTAAAATGGAACCGGTCTTCTATATCTTTTGTAACTTTATATATGGTTGCATGGGTTTTTTTGAATATTTCACGGGTCCTGCCTTCCAAAAGATCGGGACTTCCATCAAAGGGAGTTGCATCCATTATTAGATCGATCCAGTTCCAAGCAAGGCGCCAGACACGGTTCAGAAAGCGATACCCACCTTCAACACCCTGCTCACTCCATTCAAGATCCCTTTCCGGAGGGGCTGCAAAAAGACAAAAAAGTCTCGTTGTATCCGCACCGTACTTTTCAAGAAGAATATTCGGATCGATAACATTTTTTTTGGACTTGGACATTTTTTCAACCCGGCCAAAGGTAACCCCCTGACCACATTTTTTACAATGCCGGTTCTCACCACCCCCTTCCACTTCTTCAGGAAGAAGAAAACCGTGTTCCGGACATGAAACCGTCTCTTTACAGACCATCCCCTGTGTCAAAAGTCGGGTAAAGGGTTCTTTGTATTTTACCAGTCCAAAATCGTTCAACACGCGGGTATAATACCTTGAATAGAGCAGATGTAAAATAGCATGCTCAACGCCGCCTATATATTGATCAACGGGCATCCAGTAATCTACCGCCGTTTTGTCAAACATACCGCTGTCACAATCCGGGCTGCAGTATCTTTCATAATACCATGAAGATTCCACGAAGGTGTCCATCGTGTCTGTCTCTCTTCTGGCCCCAGGATCGCCGCAAGCCGGACAGGTTGCCTTTGCAAAATAATCGAGAGCTCCCAGCGGCGATCTTCCACCCTCCAGAAGATCGGCATTCTCCGGGAGCAGAATGGGAAGATCCTTCTCCGGAACGGGAACAATTCCGCATTTTTTGCAATGAATCATGGGAATCGGCGCCCCCCAGTATCGCTGCCTTGAAATACCCCAGTCCCTCAACCTGAAACTTGTGGTCTTTTGGCCCATTCCTTTCTGCTCCAGAAAAGAAGCGATTTCATCCAGTGCCGTGACGTTGTCCATTCCGTCAAACCGGCCCGAATTAACCATCACACCGTCACCGGCGTATGCTTCGCTCATGGTGGCGGAATCCAGATCGTCATCATACGGTTTTACGACCACCACGATATCCAGGTTGTACTTTCGAGCAAAATCGAAATCACGCTGGTCATGTGCGGGAACGGACATAACCGCTCCTGTTCCATACTCCATGAGTGCAAAGTTTGCGGTATAAATCGGCATCCGTGACCCGCTCAGTGGATTGAGGCAATAGGCGCCGGTAAATACGCCCTCTTTCTCATAACTGTCCACCGCCCTGATCGATCGGTCTTGCAGGGATATTCGTTCGATAAATTCGCGAACTTCGTCTTCCTGAAGCGTTCCTTTCGACAAATTTAATACCAGCGGATGCTCCGGAGCAAGGCACATAAACGTTGCGCCATAAACCGTATCCTGCCGGGTTGTAAAAACCGGTATCTGATCATCTGTATTCTCTATGGGAAACCGAATTTCCGCACCCACACTCTTTCCGATCCAGTTCTTCTGCATGGTGATAACCTTTTCAGGCCATCCGGGAAGCTGGTCGCAATATGCCAGTAGATCTTCCGCGTAATCTGTAATACGGAAAAACCATTGCCAGAGTTTTTTCTGCCGAACCGTCTTGCCACAGCGCCAGCACATACCGGCTTCCACCTGCTCGTTAGCCAAAACCGTCTGGCAGTGTTCGCACCAGTTCAAAAAAGATTCCTTGCGATAAATCATTCCCTTTTCGTACATCTTTAAAAACAGCCATTGTTCCCACCGGTAATATTCCGGACTGCATGTGGCGATTTCCCTGTCCCAGTCGTATGAAAAACCGATACGCTTGAGCTGAAATCGCATGGTATCAATATTTTCATAGGTCCATTTGGCGGGATGGCTATTGTTCGCAATTGCAGCGTTTTCCGCCGGCATACCGAATGCGTCCCATCCCATTGGATGAAGAACATTGAATCCTCGCATTCTTTTGTATCTTGCAACC
>JASFLX010000326.1:0-3506 GCA_050117895.1 Desulfobacterales bacterium
ATTCAGACACGGTAAATCTTGCGTCGTATATCTTTTACTATTTTTCTACCTGGGCTTTTTCGAGCCGTATTTTGATCTGCCCTGTTTTCGATCCTCAACGCCAAGTGTATCAAGAGTGCCCCTGACAATATGGTACCTTACACCCGGCAGGTCCTTAATCCGACCACCACGAACGAGAACAACCGAATGTTCCTGAAGATTATGCCCGATGCCGGGAATATATGCGGTAACTTCTATCCCGGTGGTCAGTCTGACTCTGGCAACTTTCCGCAAGGCAGAATTGGGCTTTTTAGGTGTTGAAGTATAAACGCGTGTACAGACTCCTCTTTTCTGGGGAGCCCCCTTTAGAGCCGGTGTATTTGTCTTTTTCTTTATTCGCTTCCTTCCCTTTCTTACTAACTGATTGATGGTCGGCATTTTCTCCCCTAAATCCTTTAATATTCTTTGTTAGGATGTATCGACAAAATGGCAATTATTAGACATGTATCACTACATTGTCAAGTCTTTTATATAAAAACAATCCATTATTTCCTAACAAATCTTAACCGGCGGTAACCTTAACATCTTTGTATTGATAAAGGCCGGTTCCCGCAGGAATGATTCTTCCCATAATGACGTTCTCTTTAAGCCCCTGAAGATAATCTACCTTGCCGGCAATGCTGGCATTTGTGAGGACCTTGGTCGTCTCCTGGAATGAAGCGGCAGATATAAAGCTCTCCGTGGAAAGCGATGCCTTGGTAATTCCCAATATAAGGTGGTCGGCAATAGCTGGCTTCTTTCCTTTTTCAATGACTTCCCGGTTAACTTCTTCAAAAATCTTTCTATCAACCTGATCTTCAATAATAAAATCGGTATCACCGGGATCAAGAACTTTAACACGCCGCATCATTTGACGTACGATAACCTCGATATGTTTGTCATTTATTCGGACGCCCTGTAAGCGGTAAACCTCCTGAACTTCGTCAACAAGATAGCGTGCCAAAGCAATTTCACCCTTAATATTCAATATATCCTGGGGAATAGCCGAACCGCTGATCAGTGCCTCGCCGGCTCTGATATAATCACCTTCATAAACGTTGATGTGTTTACCCCGTGAAATGAGATATTCTTTTTTTTCACCAACATCTACAGGTGTTATGGTAACTCTCTGTTTCCCTTTTTTGGTGGCCTTGGATATGGAAACATACCCGTCAATTTCACTCAACAGTGCAGTTTCTTTCGGCTTTCGAACCTCAAACAGTTCGGCCACCCTCGGTAGACCGCCGGTAATATCCTTGGTCTTGGTTGTTGCTCTGGGGAGCTTTGCGATCACATCGCCCGCCTTAACCTCATCTCCTTCTTCAATCAGCAAAATAGCATGAGTCGGCAGCAAATATCTCGCCATCCCCTGCTGTCCCGGCAAGCTGGCTGTTTTTCCATCCGAATCTTTGATTGAAATCCTTGGACGTTCCTCTCCACTTTTGGATTCGATGATCGTACGACTGGATTTACCGGTAACCGGGTCGACCTTCTCCTGCATGGTCTTGCCGGATATGACATCGCCAAATTTGACGGTTCCGTCAACTTCTGAAATAATGGGTGTTGTAAAGGGATCCCAAGTTACCAGCAATTCTCCGGCCTTGACTTCTTCACCGTCCTTTACCTCAATGTGAGCGCCATAAATAACAGGAAACTTTTCTCTTTCGCGTCCGGTATCGCTAACGATAGCAATTTCACCCCCCCTCCGGTTCATAACGACAAATATATTTCCATCTTTTTCCACCACATTTAGATTAACAAATTTAACCTTACCTTCGGCCCGGGCTCTGATATCGGCCTGCTCAACTCTGCGTCTGGCCGTTCCTCCAATGTGGAATGTGCGCATGGTCAACTGGGTTCCGGGCTCACCGATGGACTGAGCCGCAAGAATTCCGACCGCCTGACCGATTTCAACCTTTTCTCCATGGGAAAGGTCGCGGCCATAACACTTTGCACATACACCCTGAGCGCTCCTGCATGTCAGGACCGATCTTATCCTCACACTGGTAATTCCTGCATCTTGAATAGCCTTTACGGCGTCTTCGTCCAGATCCCCTCCGGCTTTTATAATCACTTCATCTGTAAACGGGTCATGGATATCCTCTGCGGCAACACGACCTAAAATACGTTCTTCGAGTCGCTGAATTACCTCGCCTCCTTCCATCAAAGATTCAACCTCAACACCCAGTAGGGTCCCGCAATCTTCTTCCGTAACAATACAATCCTGGGCAACATCGGCAAGCCGTCGGGTAAGATACCCCGAGTTGGCGGTCTTTAAGGCCGTATCCGCAAGGCCCTTTCGGGCACCGTGAGTGGAAATGAAATATTGGAGCACGGAAAGGCCCTCCCTGAAATTGGCACTGATGGGCGTTTCAATGATTTCACCCGACGGTTTCGCCATCAGTCCTCGCATCCCTGCAAGCTGGCGCATCTGATCTTTGCTCCCCCTGGCCCCGGAATCCGCCATCATGAAAATGGGGTTAAAACTTTCTTCAATGACGGGCTTTCCGTTTTCATCCAGAACGGCATTTCCATCAATGTCGGTTGCAGGGGCCATTCGCATGGATTTCATCATCTCATCGGCCACATCGTCAGTTGCTTTTGCCCAAATATCGACAACTTTGTTATATTTTTCACCCTGTGTGATAAGGCCCTCTATGTATTGACGGCCGATCTCTTCAACCTGTTTCTCGGCACTTTCCAAAATATCCCATTTGGCAGACGGTATGATCATGGCGTCAATGGAAATGGAAAGCCCGCCCCGGGTTGAATATTGATAACCGATATCTTTCAATCTGTCGGAAAGAATAACCGTGGCCTTTGGTCCCAGATTCCGGTATGCATAATTTACAAGTTCACTCAGCGTCCGTTTATCCCTGACATTGTTTACCATAGAAAAAGGTATCTCGGGTCGTTTTTTAATCACCTGATAAATATGATATGCCTGATCTGCAAAGATAACATGGGTTATTTCATCTTCTTCCAGGGCAAAGACTTTTTCGGCGTCTTCATCTGAAACGCTGAACATCCGCTTGAATTCGTCTTTTCTGAACAGGCCGACAAGCCCTTGATTATCCCTTTCAGGGCCTTTTGAATATTGGGCGACCATTTCGATAAAATCCGAACCGGCCTGCAGTTTTCCGGAAACGGTTTTTGCCTCTTCTTCATCGAAAACCTTGATATGGCGTATCATCATGATGTTGTCTTTGGGAATAATTTCCCATAACAGGATACGCCCCACGGTCGTATTAAACCTTTCTTTGTCCATGCGAACGATAATTCTGGCATGAAGATCAACGGCCTTTGCATCGTATGCACATCGAACTTCTTCAGGATTTGCAAATATTTTACCTTCCCCTTTGGAACCGGAAATTCCTCTCGTCATGTAATAGATGCCAAGAACAATATCCTGACTCGGTACAATGATAGGGCTCCCGTTTGCAGGAGAAAGAATGTTGTTACTAGAGAGCATTAACACCCTGGCCTCT
>JASFLX010000327.1:0-3503 GCA_050117895.1 Desulfobacterales bacterium
GGTAAAAAAACCAAAATTTCCGCCCTCGGATGCGTAAGTGCTCCAGGTGATTTCAAGACCATATTTCTCCTGTAAAAAGTGAAACAGCATCATGTATCCCATACAGGTAAACGTTCCGGGGTCGGCAAAAACATCACCGGACGGGGTAATAAAAAGGATATCGGCCTTCTCTTTCATGAAAAGGGGTTCTACCCGGATTCCGGAAACATCTTCGATTTCATCGGTGAAAAAATCCATCATATCTTTGTAAGCATGGGGCTGAATACCCAGATGATTTCCGGTTCTGTAGCAAAATGCCACCGGGGCGGCAACCCAGTCGATATTTAAGCCGATGAGATTCAATAATTCCCGGCCGAAAATGGTAATCTCTGCCGTGTCAATGCCGTAAGGGCAAAAAACCGAGCAGCGACGGCATTCCGTACATTGAAAAAGATAATACCACCATTCTTTTAACACCTCCAGGGTCATCTCTCTGGCGCCGTAGCTCTTTTTGACTTTCTTTCCGAATAATCCGAGAATTTTACCGGCGGTGGTGAAATCGTTTCTATAGATCGAACGAAGCAATTCGGCCCGCACAACCGGCATGTTTTTGGGATCGCCGGACCCGATAAAAAAATGACATTTGTCGGCACAGGCGCCGCAACGCACACAGATGTCCATAAAGACTTTTATGGAACGAAACCTGTCGAGCCGCTCCTTGAAGCCTTTGTGAAGTATTTCCTGCCAGTTTTCAGGAAGTTTCCAGTCTTCGTCATAGCAGCTCCAATCTCTGGGATTGGGAAAACCTACAGTTTCAAGCCGTTCAGGCTTGGCCGCATGGCATGCGATCCCTTTCCTGATTTCGACAGGGGTGTCCATCCATCCCCGAGGGGAAGGTTTATGCTCTATACCTGATAAAAACTCATCCGGACTTGGAAGTTCTGACATTACTTACTCCTTTTCCTCTGGTTCCTCCGGCGGTTTCGCCGCTATCGGTTTTACCACGCGTAATCCTGCTTCGACCATTTTTTCCCTGAACTCGTCTTCATATGCATCATATGTATGAACCTTGACAGGATAATTCCATGGATTGATATGTCTTTTGAAACGGTTGTTGTTGACCATATTTCGGGTGGGGCTCATAAAAATTCCCCCCAGATGCATGAGTTTGCTAAAGGGGAAATACGCTAAAAGAACACTAACAAAAAATAGGTGCACATAAAAAATGCTGCCGATTCCTTCAGTAATATGGGGCTTAAAAGTTGCCAGGCTCATGGTAAACTCTTTTACACCCACGATATCCACCTTAGTAAAGTAGCGCATCAAGATTCCGGTAAACGCAATGCCAATAATCAAAAACAGGGGGAAATAGTCTGAAGCCAGTGAAATATATCTCATCTGTGGAATATATATTCTTCTTAAGAACAAGAAGATTAAAGCGGCCAGCAGGACCACGCCGGAAATTCTAAGCTCTGGCAGTCCGATCTGTAGAAAACCGTCCAGTTTTGCCACTAATTCCACTAAAGCCGGCACCGGTTCCGAAAAGAATCGAAGATGTCTGAATAGTACAACAAAAAAGGTCCAGTGAAATGCCAGCGAAAAGAGCCACAACCACTTTTCCCATTCATAAGAAAGCTTATCGCCCTCTTTTAATGCCATTTTTGTATTTCTGAATAATGACCGGAAAAAAACGATTTCCAGAAACATCCGAATAATAACGCCGCCGGTCGTCGTGGGGTTGTCAATGCTGTTGGGTTTGATCCAGGGCAAAGATTTTTCCTGACCGCATGTTGTGGGAATGCGAAAAGGAACCGGTGAACGAGCCCAGTCTATAATGCGATTTATAAATCCCAAAATAAAAATAACTAACGCCAGATAAGGTATGATAATACCAAAAAATACCTCACCTCCCGGCAACATAACGCCCACATAGGCAACCAGGAACAGAACGATTACCGCTACGAGGGAATACATGTAACTAATATTCATTATACCATTACCTCACTTAATGGCCTCATAACAACATATAAAGTTTATCCAAAATCTCTCAGGCACCTTTTTTACAAATGATTTTGCAAAAAACTAATATACCGTTTGAAGCCTCCTTAAGTATTAACATTAGGTTTAATGTCCGGTTCATCCACCGGCATCTCTCTAACCAAACCCGCCCTCTTAAAAGCCTTATAAGTTGTATTTCTCATCTCATTGGCTTTGAGGTCGTAAATCTTTTCTTTGCATTCCATATAAAGGTTAAACGCAATCATGGCCAATTGATCTATTTTTGACTCGAAAAACAGCAGTTCATTGTAAAGCTGCTCTTCCAAAGCCTCCTTTTTTATATTTTCTCTTATGGCCTTTTTTAAAAGAAAGATGAAACTTATGGCTTGTGAAGGGGAGAAGTTCTGAATCGCTCTGATCCTGATGATAGGATCGAGGAAGGAAATTATGGTGTCATGGTCCATCTCTTTGAGGAGTTCATTATACAATGCTTCCAATCCCCGGGATATGGTTCTTCCAACAGGGTTGGCAAACGGATCTTTTTGCTTTTTTAGAAATGATGCGGTGTCGGGTGGATAAGTTTCAACTGCTAAAGTAAACCAGTTTTTTATAATCGCGGTTTTTCTTTGCGCCAGTAAATTGTTGAGCCTCATATTCAGGACCGCTCCAAATTTCCACTTCTATTGAGGCGATCACCAGTCGATATTAACAAAATTATCTATTAATATCAGTTGGTTAATCGACCATTCCAGTTGGAGATAAACCATTTCCATTTGGAGAAAAAAATCAGAAAAATCACATTGAAAAAAGTCCTATAAACATTTTGCAAATTCATGTCAAGGATAAATAAAAAAAAGATGTGAATCAGAGGAGGTTTCTTTTGTAGAATTTCCGATAGGTTTATTTGTTCGTATTCAAACCAAATTCGATGGTTTTGGAAAAAAGTGTATTACGGTGAATTCCCAGTCGTTCCGCAGCCTTTTTTTTATTGCCGTCAACGCTTTCAAGAATCTCGGAAATGTAATTTTTCTCAAATTCTCTAACGGCTTGTTTAAGGGTCATATCCTTAATTCCGCTTTTACCAGTATTGAAAGTGGAAATATCTTTAAGATGAATCACAGAACCTTTTGTAATGGCAAACAATCTTTCTACCAGGTTTTGAAGTTCTCTGACATTTCCCGGCCAATCATATTCTGTTAATATGTCAACGGCCTCTTCGGAAAATGTTTTGGGAGGTTTCCCGGTATTCATGGAATTTAATTCCAAAAAGTGGTTCAATAGAAGTGGGATATCGTCTTTTCTTTCTCTTAAGGGGGGGAGTTCGATGGGAAAAACGGCCAGCCTATAATAGAGATCTTCACGAAATTCTTCCTGCAAAATCAAATTATTGAGGTCTTTGTTCGAAGATGCCACAAACCTGACATCAACCTTGACAACCTTGGTGCTGCCGAGTCTTTCAAATTCTTTTTCCTGAATGATTCGTAGAAGCTTAGCCTGCATATTGATATCCAGAGAATCAATATCAT
>JASFLX010000328.1:0-3501 GCA_050117895.1 Desulfobacterales bacterium
TCCTTCGTATTGAAGACGACGGCAAAGGTTTTGATGTAAGGACGCGGGAACTCGAATTAGATAAAGAGAAGCGGATGGGACTTCGAAGTATGAAAGAACGGGTCAAACTGCTTCAAGGTCGAATGACCATTCAATCACGCCCGATGAAAGGCACCAAAATATTCATAGCATATCCTTTTAATTATAAAAATAATTCGTCAGAAAAATTAAATATGAATCATGGATAACACCTTTTCTCAAATATCTTAACAATTATCCATATGAACCGCTTTGAGCTACCGGCCGAACACGCCTTTTAGCAGGCCTTCGGTGGCTTCTTGAAGCTGGTTCAACTCCTCTTTCTCCAATAATTTTTTGACTTTTTTTGACTTCAAGACTTTTTCCTGGATCTGCTTTTCGGCGACGCTCTTGAAATCCGGTCGAAATTTCGGAGAAGAGAAATTTCCCGTTATCAACACCGGGACCATGATTCCGGAACGCTGCTTTTCATCCCCCTGACCCTTGATCGTGCCCACGACCTTGGGCTCTACCCGGAAATCCAAAGTTTTTTTTACGAGATCGGCATTTCCACTAGCGACGACTCTTAGCAAAGGCGACTTTAGACTGATTTGCGATGTATTCATCACCCCTTTAGCAATGGTAAAGGGCGCTTTAAGTTCTGCAAAATCTGTCTTAGGCTTTTGATCCGATTTTTCTGCAAGACCAAACGCAGCCTGGACATTTCGAACCATTCCGGCAAGGTCGATTCCTTTTATGGCACCGTCGTTGAACAATAATTCGCCGTTACCATTCAAGGTTTTTTTGAGTAACTCGGGATCGTCACCGGCCATACCCAGCGTCACATCTGCCTGCATCACACCTTCCAAAATATCCTTTTCAAAAACGTCGCTCAGTAAAGGCCCGGATTCAACTTTAGTGACGGTCAGGTTTATATTGCTCTCCGGTACATCTTTGGTCACGTTGAGCGTGGCTTTGCCGGATACATTTCCCTGATACATATTAAATTTCAGGGGATACAGGTTGAATCTCCCGTTTTTTGCATGAATCTTCAGGATTACATCTTGAATCTTAGCTTTATTTGCAACAAGCCTATCGATTTTCAGTTGCCCATCCAGAATTAGCCGACGCAATGGTGTGTAATCCGCCTTTTTTGTCGGTCCGGCCACAGATTCTTTTTCTTGAGATTTGCTCTTATGAACCGGTTGTTCTACGGACAACTTCTTGGCGGATTTTGGAGGCAAATATCGATCCAAATTAATCTGATTCAAATTCAGATCAAATTTCACGGCGGGTTTGGAAAAATCAGAGGCCTTCATCGAAAAATTCAGCCTGGATTCATCCAGACCCAGGATACCGTTGGAAACCGACACTTGTTTTGAGTTTGCTTGGACATGGGCGTTGAGAGTCATGCGATTTAAAGCCTTAGGATCGGCCGTTGCCATGGGAAACGTCTGTCCTAAAGCGGCCAGCATTTTACGAGGTGAAAATTCAGCCACCTCCAGTTCCAGCTCAACGCCAGGGGTAACCGCCAGATTTTCGAGGGTTCCCTTGAGCTTCATAGTTAACTCATTTAGAGCCTTTAAGGATAAATCCATGGAAACGGATCCCTCTTGGAAGCTTTGGAGCACCGGTCCTATGGATCCTTGCATTGACAACGGTTGTTTGTCCATAACGGCAGAAAATTTAAGCTGAACGGGGCTATCCAGCGATACATCCTGCAGGGTTAAATTGATATCTGATAATTGTTTATGTATCCCCGCAGCATGGTCAATCCACAGAACCATCCCGTTTTTTATGGAAAATTCTCCAACCCATAGAGCACTAATGGGAAGACCTTTCCCGGAAATTTCTCCAACCGGCACTTTTTCGTCCCTCTTTGGTTCGGTGGTTTTTTTGGGCAACTCCCAATTGACACGGCCATCCTTGTTTTTTATCAAAACCATGCGCGGTTCATTTAGAACGAACTTTTTAACCTGGATGTCTTTGGATAACAAAGGAAGGAGCTTGATTCTCACTTCAAAGGATTTAACCTTTACAAAGTCCTTTTCTTCAAATCCTTTAATATTGCCTAAATGAAGATCAGAGAACGAGACGCCGGCCCACGGAAAAAGGGAAAAACGAAGATCATCACTAACGGAAAAGGGACGTCCGGAAGCTTCGGCAATTTTTTTCTCGAGTTCGGGCTTGTATTTTTGAACATCCACAACCTTGGGGATGATCAAAATGACTGCAAGGATGATGACCACCAAACTTGCAATGATTATAAACCCCCATTTTAATGCTTTATTCATAATAAGCCTCCTTTATCCAAAACAACACATAAGAATTATGTTGGAAATTATGCACCCTTTTTCCCGGTGTCAACCCGTATGCCGGCTCTTACAAGGGCAAACGCATTTGAATCCCAATACAGGAAGAACGCTCTGTGAAGACGATATCCGTGACTTGCCATAGGCAAGCAAGTATGTTATGTTATCAAACCAAATTATGAAATGAAAGATACAAAAATATTTTATTGAACAAAGGAGGTTAGCAATGCCGGAATTCTGCAACCCATTTACTGTGTTGAAAGGTGATCGAAAGCTTACACACGAGGAATTGGTCCGTGCGATTCGGTTTATGATTGCTGCGGAATATGAAGCCATACAGCTGTATCAACAGACTGCTGAGAGTACGGATAACGCACTTGCAAAGGAAGTTCTGTTAGACATTGCCGATGAAGAAAAAGAGCACGCCGGGGAGTTCCTACGCTTGTTGCGAGAGTTAGATCCCGATGAAGAGAAATTTTATAAGGAGGGGTATGAGGAAGTCGAGGAGATGATTGCAAAACTCAAGAAATAGAGACCGTTGGAAAATGCTCAATTTTGTTCAAGTTCAAGAAAGACGAAGATTTTAAACGCAGACATACATTGAGTATTTCGAGGATTAAAATCTGAGTCTGACGCAGAAATTGAGCAAAAGGGGGCGTTTTGCAAAAGTCTCAAATAGTCAAAATCATTTCGGAGGGACATAAGAACAGATCTTTTATTATTTTCCAAATTATTATTGTAAATAATCCTGGCCCAAAGGACCAGGTTTTAAGGGCAAAATAAATATCATATAACATTTTCAGAAGTGGTTTCAAAACCTTCAATCAGGTTCAAAGTCAAGGCGGGGCGAGGGATTCAAGCGCAGGAATATATGTAATATTTCGAGTATTGAATCCCTCGGTCCAACACAGGAATTGGGCCTGAGGGGAGGTTTTGAAACCACTTATAGTCTTGTAACCAGCAAGGGCTTGCCGGTTTTTGGTATTATTCAAATCTTTTGTTTTTCGGGTAAGTGTATGGTCGCCCTGGCTGACACCGACCTCTCCACAACTCATATCCTTTCAAAAAACCCCACAAAATATTCATAGTGTCCATTCAGAAATGGTAGCTTTTGGTTTCCGGCAAGGCCAAGCGAGTTTTCAACCGCCCCGAAAACATCACAGGATCTCCGACAGGCATAGCGCGCTATGTC
>JASFLX010000329.1:0-3471 GCA_050117895.1 Desulfobacterales bacterium
GCCGTCTGGACGTCCGCCCTGAAGAAGTGTCGCGTCAAAATCATCCGGCAGGTCCGGCGAAACCGGTTTGTTCAATATGGCGTCAAATATCTTTTCGTTTGCATAATAAGGAGAATAAATAAGACTGTGCGTTTCACCAATATGTGACTGGTGAAAAACGGGATTCGGTAAAGAAGTGCTGAAACGGTGAGTAAAAATACTCATCACGTTTTTAAAGGTCTGGGTCGGCCTCAGAAAATATCCCTTGCTCTCCGGGGTAACAAAATTAAGCTTCAGTGCCTGACTGCGCAGTCCCACGGAGATTGGAAAATAATCGGAATCCACGGCCTGGTGACTGAAATCTATAAACCGGTGTTTTATTCCGTCTTCCACACAGGAAAAAACCATCCCTTTAAATCTCCAGTAGGGAAAAAACAATAGATCTTTGTTTTTCGGAGCGGAGTTGGGAAGCATATATCGAAAAAAATTCTTTTGAAACAGATAGGATTTTACCCGGCAGAACTCGCAGGCAAAGAGTCGATCTGTTTCTTTCAGGATAGCCGGCGCTCCGCACTGCGGACATTGATGTTCGATCAGTATATCAGACATTTTCCGAATAAATTCAATTATATTACTTAAAGCTCTTCCCCGCACTGGTTACAGAATGTCGATTCCGCAACGTTTTCGCTGCCACATTTTGAGCAAAACTTTGGCTGTGGCTTTTCTTCTGCGGGATGGCCGCAGCGTGAGCAAAACTTTGCACTGGGGGTCAGGTTTTTTCCGCATTTTGTACACTGTTTAAAAACAAGTTGCTGGTGACCGCAAAACGGGCAAAATTTTGCATCCGGGGGAATGGTTTTGTTACAATCCGGGCATGAAATTTCCTGCCGGTTGTCGGGTTGTCGGGATTGGATTTTCTCTCCGGAAAAGTATTGGGAAAACATGGCCGGCATCATCAATCCGAGTCCCATGCCCATCCCGGGGCCGGCACCACCTTCGGCTTCCGAAGCCTTTTCCATGGCCATGGCCGCTTTCATCTGCATGAGTTTATTCATATCATTGAAAACACCCATACGGCTCCGGTCGTCGATGGCCTGCTGAACCTCGGGCGGGGGGGTAATGGCATTGATATATAGATGAGTGAGTCCGAGACCGAAGTTGCTGAAATCCTTCTGGAGACGTTTGACCATCCCTTCGGACAGCTCTTCGTATCTTGCAGGAAGATTCAGGATCGAGTCGATGGTCTCTCCCATGTAATCGTTGAACCTAGAGACGATAACCCGGTTAAGATATTCTTCAATTTCCCGGGTGGTATACATGCCCTGGGTGCCCACAAGGTTGTTAATAAACAACACCGGTTGCATAACCTGAAGGTTAAAGACTCCAAAAGCCCTGAGCCGGATCAATCCCAGTTCGGAATCCTTAAAGGCCACAGGATCTCGGGTACCCCATTTGAGGTTTGTGAATACCTTTATATTTACGAAATAGACTTCCGCCCGGAGCGGGCTGGTAAGTCCCCATGGCAGGCTGAGAATTTTTGTTAAAATAGGGATGTTTGCTGTTTTAAGGGTGTGCCGTCCCGGCCCAAAAGCGTCTATCGCCTTACCCTGATAATAAAATACGCCGGCCTGGCTTTCCCTTACCGTAAGCTGAGCCCCGTATTTGATTTCCCCGGAACCTTTCTGAGGAAGTCGATGAACCAGTTCCTTGCCGGTATCATCGAACCATTCCAGATTTTCCAAAAAAACAATATTGTTGGTGCCCATAATTGTTATCTCCCTGTTCAGCGAATTTCTTAAAGTTTAAAGTGAAGTAAATTTTATAACACAATGAATTCAATTATTTTTATTTATTTAGTGACAAACAATTTTAACAACCAACCGTCTTGATTTACACCCAGCCAAACCTGTGGTATTGTTTCAGCAGTTTACGTGTGGCGGCGCTGACCTTCAGTGTTGTGACGTCCATGGAGGAGGCCCAGCAGACATCAATGGCATCATCACCCGGTCTAAGTTCTCCACCCACATAATCAGCCGCCAGGTCCACAATAACATAGTGAAATAGGATTGCCCCTTTTGAATCACGTTTAATCACGTCAAATGTATATACAGGCGCTCCGGCCTTTATGGTCAGGCCGGTTTCTTCCCATATTTCCCGTTCCGCAGCTTCCTGAAGGGTTTCGCCCAACTCAACCGATCCTCCGGGGATGGTCCAGTGGTTTTCAGCAGGCGGTTTGGCTCGCAGTACCAGTAATACCTTGTCTTCCTTAAAAACAACCGCCCCCACTGCCACAAGCGGGCGGTTTGGATAAGCACCGTTTACTGTGGTTTTCGGTTTTTCCATTGGCTGTCAGACCGTTTTAGCCCGAACGTTGCTTTCGGTTGAATCATACCTTCTTTTTAACGTCTTCTATTCGTTGACAGATCGGATCTATTTCCGAAAAACTTGTCTTAAGTTGCCTGCCCTCAAGGTTATCGGTAAAAATTGAATGCATATAGGGTATTTCGGCAATTACCTTGTCACGGTTTATATTTTTATGCATGGTTTCAATGGTTTTTTCATCAAACTTATTAAGTACAAAGAATATGTCGACCCCCGCTTTTATGGCCATATCAATCATTTGCTCTGACAGCACAAACGACTCAAAACAGGGATCCACGATGCCAATAATCATATCGCATTCTGCATCGACTCTGCGACCAAAATGCTCAATGCCGGCGGAAGTATCTACGATAACGATTTCATTTTCTTTAAAATCGAGTTTTGACAAAACCATTTTTGAAAGCACCCCCATGGGACAGGCACATCCTTCTCCAAAATGATGAATCTTTCCGACAACGAGCAGCTTGATTCCATCGGATTCAGTGATACAGTCCCCCGGGATCTCATTGATACGTATCCTCTCTTTGAAAGGAACAGCATCTATCGTCTGGGGGAATGCCGACGCTGTCATTTCTCTAAATCCCTTTTTACCACCCAGGCTGTCCAGTAATGAAACCGGATGGGAGATGCCAAGCAATCGGTGAAGCCCAAAATTCGATTCATCGGCATCGATCAATAAAACACTGTACCCCCGAATTTTCAAAGCTGTTGCAATAAGAGCCGATAGGGTGCTCTTTCCACTGCCACCTTTGCCACAAATCAAAACTTTCATTTAACTGTCCCCTGTTCTTTTTTATTTTTTTCCATTACCTTGTCCATCTCTTTTTGCATGGCTTTGGGGAATTTATCCATGGCTTGTTCTAAAGTCCCTGCATCGAGAATGGACTGAAGGATGACGGGTCCTGATGGTGACATCAACTGTGTCTGTGCCATATAAATGGGATTTCGGCTTTCATCATCAGATCCATCGGGTTTTATGGGTGTCAGTCGCCTTATGGCGGCAACTTTGATATCGGTGAAAGATTCTTCACGATAAAGATTATTCCGGTCCACGGTGAAGTCGATCTCGTGCTGTTGGTCATTACTGGGCATCGTTGTCTCCTTTTTTTT
>JASFLX010000330.1:0-3471 GCA_050117895.1 Desulfobacterales bacterium
AGGTCAGAGTTGTCCGGCCCTGTCTGAAGAAGCGCCGTAAGAGTTTGAAGTGAACTAAAGTTAAGAAATCTTGTTAAGTATATAAAATCAGCGGAGCGACTCCATAACTTTAGGCACTTAGGATCACTTATCGCTTTTAACTTGTCCGCTTTCTAGGGTAACGGACTTTTTTACTGAAAGTTCTGTTTAGTGTACTCAACTATTTCTTTAGCAGCTCTTTCGAGGGCGTAATCAAATGACCCACCAAATGCGCCACTTTTAATTCTACCCTCTACCTCAATAGTGGAAAGTTCTTTACCAGTAGCGTCAAAGTACATGGCCTCAAGCGTTAGTGATCCTTCTCCTGCATCACCAATACCACCCCAAAACCAACGACTAAATTGATTTCCAGGGTCGTAAATGATGAATCGATATTTGATCTTGAGATCAGATCCTTTCTGAAAAGTACCGTCACCGTAAAGTAAATGATTCAATTTTTCTTCAAAAGTTTTTCTTATTTTCTCTGGAACATTAATTGTTGGTGCCTCTTCTGAAAAATCCACAAATGAAGTCTTTAGCTTCATTTGTGGTGGTTTAATCACTAAAGTTTTTCCAGCCCCACAACTTACAATAAAAAGAAGTACTGTAATTAGCAAAAAAGAGTGCTTATAACACCCGATATTTTTAACAGATTTTTTCATTGTCTTGATTTATTTGTACTAAGGTTTGTGACATAGTTGGTAATTTCTCTTGGTTAAAGATCATCCATAAACTGCAAAAACACCCAAACTACTTCGTACATTTTGGTCCATCTTCGCTTCATCACCTCCTTTCAACCCACCATAACATAAGAGATTTTGTTATTATCGTGATGAACGGTCACTGTTTATGATTAACCAAATTCTTAAACCGTATCTTTCGGTTTCTGTCCTTCAATTAGTTCGGATTTATCAAGAGGATTATACTCCCAACAAAACATGTGATGCCTTACTCCAAGAAGGACATCAAATGTTTTATTGGGAAAGGTTGGCCTGATGGCCACTTCCTACCAGATTTGGAGATTATGGATAAAATATGTTTACTTACTTTCTGCGAATGAAAAGAAAATCACCGCCATCATGCCCGGCTTTTCTGATATCGGAATACTCTGGAGTTTGATCGGAGTTAAGCATCACCGGACGACGAAGCAGAGTAAAAAGCCTATGCCCTTCCAAAATATCTTCGTTTTCTTCTAACATTTGAAGGAATGTTTTCGCAAAAACGGAATGCTCACCGCCACCTCGATCCATCACTGGTTCGAGGCCTCCGGAGGATAGGACGGTACAAGAGCGCTTTTTAGCCAAACGCCTAAAATCGACACCTGTGCTAGGCCCCACAACTGAAATGCTACGGCTGAGTTTTCCAGAATAGCAACTGTCGGCTATCACCATGATATGCTTGGCTTTTGTAGCACGGATAACAGCAGTAATCGAGGCATTGGAAACCCAATTTGTCGGATTATCTCGATCAGCGTCAACAGGTAGCCAGTAACCTTCGTCTGCGTCTTCGTCGTGCCAACCATGTCCAGCATAGTAGATTAATAGGTTGTCCACATTTGTTAGCCTCTTCCGGAGGTATGTGAGGGCTTTTAGGATGTCAGCACGGGTTGCGTCGAGTAGCAAGATTGTATTTTTAAATCGGTATTTTCTCTTAAGAACATCGGCAAGGGCAAGTGCGTCATTTTTAGCAGTGGCCAAGTTTGACACTTGGTGTATTTGTTGTTTCCGATGATAAGTGCATTATATTGTCCAAATTCCCCTATATTATAGTCGTGTTGGACGGTTAAACTGGGTTTCGAGGCTGACGTGGGTTGTGGCTTTGCCATAGTCACCGGGATGCCCTTAGCATAAGTGTGAATACGGCGATCTCTGAGGAGGCGAGGGATGATACGCTTAGATGCGTCTGTCAAGGAGTTATGGAATGCCCCGTCATCCAGAGGAGTCCAAAAGTGGTTGTAAGTCCCTTGCTCCGTTAAACTGGCAAGGAGCACATTGTCCAGGCTCTTGACTGTGATATGGAGGGCCGTCACTAGTGTCGGTGACAGAACACCTGTATTTCTGGTCGACCACTTGACACTGATCAAGGCCTTTGCACCACTCGACCGTGCGGCGGCCTCACTTTTTGCTATGAAGACGTCGTTGAAGACAGAAGACATTGCCTCCTGCGTCACCTGGGACGCGATTCGTCCAACGTGAATCGGCCCAGGCTTCAGTCCCTGATACTCCCACCCCGGTTTCCACGTAAGCTTCATCTCAGCCTCAGAGAAAATTAACGCGGTCCTAAGCGGAAACCTGTTTGTCGTTTTGGTTTGAGGCAGCTTGCGTGGCGGTGTCGCTCATGCGGAGATGAAAAACGAGAAGAATACTGCTGTGCATAAAAGGGCGGTCCCCGAAGTTGGGCTTCTTGAAGAGAGGGCTTTTGCCTTTATCTTTCTAAACCTCTTTAAATAGAGGTTTCTGATGAACATCACAAAAGACGCTTGCTGTTTCTCTTGCTTTTGATTTGCAATCTTTCTTGATGTTACCAAATTCATGGATAAATCTTTCGCTATCTGACAGAAAATGGCGTTACATGCATTATTTGCTATCTCTGTTTCCTGCAAAGTCAGAAGTAATGCAACCCATTTAGTCTAATCACAAGATTCAAGCCGGTAGCAATTCCGAAAGAATTGATAAAAAGTTGCTTTATAAAAGCAAATGAAACGAAAAGATCGAATTGTAAATCGCTTTCAAGTTAACCACAAAATGTGGGACCCGACTGTAAACCGTTCAAGATTGCTATTCAGATGTCATTAAATGGAGATTTTACCTCAAAAAACTTTGCATATTTAGGAAAATTTGTCAATAATCAAATCCGCCACCTAATTTATAATCAAGGATTTCTAATCTAT
This sequence comes from Desulfobacterales bacterium, assembly GCA_050117895.1. Taxonomy (GTDB): domain Bacteria; phylum Desulfobacterota; class Desulfobacteria; order Desulfobacterales; family UBA11574; genus S5133MH16. The sequence goes on from JASFLX010000330.1 coordinate 2,909, forward strand.
TTGCACTCTCGACAGTTTCTAAATTTGATGGATGGTTGAGGCCATATACCCGGCCCCGAATCCAAGGTTAAACCGGCATTTTATGGTCTAAAAGGACCTCCGGACAGCAGAAAATCGTCTGGAGGTTCATAAGATTATTGTGATTTCTGATCCGGAAGGGCTCTATCGGGATATGGTTATAAAAATGTCTGGAGATTAAATCGTTGTTGTGTTTATAATTGAAGGTCAGATCCTGATTTGTGATGGCTGTTATTACTAAGAATTACATGAATTACTCGACACCGACCGGACTCCTTTCATCCGGCGTGCATCATAGTAAACAGTGCGTGAACGAAAATTAGGATTTTTTGATAAAATCAAGGAAGGCGAAAATTTTAAACAACCCTGAGAAATAGGATTCGCCCCGGTTAAAGAGGCTACGCATTCAATGGGTAACCATTTCATTGGGCAAGCTTTTCACCGGCGTTCATCCTCGACTTTCGCTTGTATAAGTAAAAAATAATTAAAATTTAAAAGAAACGGGGGGTGTCCCCCCAAACCGGAGATCCAAACTAGCAGCTGAG
>JASFLX010000331.1:0-3469 GCA_050117895.1 Desulfobacterales bacterium
GCAAAACCAACTCCTTGACATTGGTCAATACATTTTTTTCAAGCTCCAGCTTGTCGTTTTCCCGTTGTTTGAGCAGTACTTTCAGCGCAATATTGGCTTCCTCAAGACTTTGCTTCTGCTCTTTGAGTTCTTCACGGCTTTCTCTTAACGCCTCTTCGACAAGTTTCAAAGCCGTTATATCTTCATGACTGATGATCACCCGGATGGGTTGGGTATCTGACATCCGGATGGCCCGCATGTAGTACCAGTGCCGGCTGTCCTGAAAATGGCAGGGATAGTCAAATAAAAACTCCTGGGTATGGCCTTGGATAACCCTCCGAATCCCTTCTGCGATATTATGAGCATCTGACGCATCCTCTCCTGTGGCGGCATTGCAGACTTTTAGGTAGTTGATTCCCCTGTAGTCAAAGTCTTCCGGCATGCCGTTTTTAAACGAATAGGTATTCCATGCGCGATTGGTTTCAAGGATAACGCCGTTTTTGTCCAGAATGGCGATGTGTGCAGAAAGCGAATTAATCACTGCCCGGGCCAGTTCTTCGGAAAAACTCAAAGGTTCAATACCACGCTTCGCTTTCTCGGGTTGGTTTTTCATAAGTGTACTCCCTGGTTCGAGCAATCAAATTATATAGTCTTTTAAGTATGTTTTACCTCAATTGAGCGAAAGTTGAGGATGCCCCATATCCGCGGCATCAAGGGTGAAGCCGTAGTCGTCTACTGCGAGTCCTTGATAACAAAGGAGATGGGGTATCATCGACTTTCCCGCAGGGTAAACAAAAGGATAGAATAAACATCTGATGATAACTCTTCTATATCTGTTTTATCGCATCTGATATAGAGGTAAGGTAACATCTTGTATTTTATGTTTTTTATATTTGTCATCATTTTGTTTACGCTCATTTGAGGTTTTATATTACTCTAGTGTATTGGTCATTGTAAAGTGAATCATGAAGTCATTCGATAATGTCTGTATCCCGGAGTTTTTTTCTGAGGCTTTCAACACGACGACGATTAACGCCGAGGTCCGAATATCCGGTTCTGGAGGCCGAACGAATGTGAATAATGCCATTTGAAGGAATTAAATGAAGCATGAGGTCGTCTACAAATCGAAAAATCATGCTCCTGCATTCAGCATGAATATCATGGTTGTCTGACGAAACTATCTTTGTTCGGGGCATAGAGCCAACCGTTTTTTGAACAATAGCCCAGCCTGTTTTATGATCTTTCTTTAATTTAAAGGGTTCAATTCGATGTTTTGGATCTTTTGCTAATGACGACACACAATTGGGTGAATCCGGACAATCCAAAGACCCTGATGATTCCCTGTTGTGGTGTTCCGTTTTGTTTCCGGAACACCCCCAGAATATCGTAAAAAGAACAAAAGACCCGATAATGACCTTTAGCATTTTTTTCATTTCTTTGCCTTCACCGGTTAAGAGAGCCATTTCGCAATCAAAAAACTTATGGAAGAGACAGTGGAACAGAGAAAAACACCCCACAAAATATCAACCATCACAACCTTTAGCGGCCAATTTTTTATGGTGGCCATGTTTGTCAAATCGTATGTTGCGTAGGTGAAAAAACCGTACAAACACCCCCACAAAAGCGCCTTACCCAATGATTCTTTTTCCAGTGCCGGCGCGACAGCAAAAATAAGAATACCGACAATGTAAATTAGATAAAAGCTGATTGCCGCCGGCCAGTTCACATCCGGACTCAACACAAATCCAAGATGGTTTCGATAAAACTTTTTTGCAACAAATCCCAGCCAAACCATATCAACGGCAAAAAATACCGGTACCGTCAATGCATACAGTTTTAAATAAAAGATAATATTCATACGGTCACCCTATGGCTTGTTCGTAACGGAACTCCCCTTTCCATTTTTCAAACAAATTATAAATAGTTGTGAATGAACAACCATTTTAGCAATCTTCTGATCACTATAAGCATTTTATGTCGTTAATCAATGGGTATGCTTTGAGAAAAAAACGTTATGTAAACAGCAGCTAAATAGAAAAACACAAAATTTGGTGATAGGTATTACCTATTACCATACTCCGATTTTTCCCGCATTGAATACTGTCCAACCGTGAATATTTTACCAATTAAATTTGACTTTTAAAAAACGAAGCAATAATAAAAACTTAAACTGACTGGATAACACGTTATGAAATACATGGCCAATTTGATTATAATCCTCACAATCGCAATATCTATTTCTCAGATACCTAATGCCAATGGAGCAGAGATTGAAGGAATACATTTTGAAAATAGTTACGAGTCAAACGGCATTCGATTGAAGATTCAGGGGGCTGGACTGCTTCGGTATCTTGGCTTCATTCGTGTATATGCGGGTGCCCTATACCTGGAAGAGGGCACTTCCATAGCGAACGTGCTGGATGACACAGCCAAGCGCTTGGAAGTTGAATATTTCCATGCCCTAAAAGGGGAAGACTTTGGAATCACCACAAACAGAGTAATCACAAAAAACACAGATGCACAAACATTGAAAAAAATTCAACCGCAAATCGATTATCACAACTCTCTTTATGAAGATGTTCGACCCGGAGACCGGTATTCCTTAACCTATATTCCGGGAAGGGGCACGGAGCTGGCTCTAAACGGAAAAACCAAGGGTATTATCAAAGGCGCTGATTTTGCATCCGCCCTTTTTTCCATGTGGCTGGGAGAATACCCCATGAACAAATCATTTAAAAAGCAATTGTTGGGGTTAAAATGAAAACGGCAGACCCAAAAATTGTTCCGCTCTATAAAAAGATTGCATATGCTGCGCCGGCATATGCACTGGCCGTGGTGGGTATTCCGATCTATGTATATATTCCCAAGTTTTATACGGATATTGTCGGAATCAATGTGATGATAATGGGCTATATTCTTTTAAGTGTTCGAATTTTCGATGCCATAACGGATCCGGCCATTGGGTACATTTCTGATCGAACCCAGACGCCCATTGGAAGGAGACGGCCTTACATTGCCGGAGGCGCATTATTTATTTCTTTGTTCATGTATTTGTTGTTTAATCCGCCGCAAGCTTCTTCATTCTATTCTGCCTTGTGGTTCGGTGTGTGTATTTTTGCGTTGTTTTTTTTCTGGACCTTGGTCAGTGTGCCTTATGAGTCCTTGGGTCCTGAGATCACCTTTGATTATCACGAACGGATTTCTTTGTTTGGCATGCGAGACGGTTTTCTGATCGCCGGAACACTTGCTGCTGTAAGTTCGCCGGCTCTGGTAGAGTGGCTGTTTCATCTTCCAAATACCCCTCAGGGAGAACGGGCAAAATTTTTCTGGATCGCGGTAATCTATGCGCCCCTGGTCGTCGGTTTTTCATGGTGGTGTGTCCTTGCCATAAAAGAATTACCTCCAAAGCATGTGAATCGTCCGGTGGGAGTTTTAAAGGGACTTAGAAAGATGGCTCACAACCGGCCGTTTATCATTCTCCTCATTGCTT
>JASFLX010000332.1:0-3425 GCA_050117895.1 Desulfobacterales bacterium
GTTTTTAAAAATTATTTGTAAATCATTCTCTTTTTTCAAAGTTGAAAATTTACTAAGTGAAATAATAAGGATTGTCAAGATCTTTTACATTTTATCATCCGTGGGCGCCATAATTATTAAAAAGTTAAAGGGTTAATTGTCCATAAGCCTGAAAGCGAGGCCGGAAAGGCGCTCTGTGGGCTTGTTATTTCTGAGGGCAATGTTCAGGGCTTTTTTTGTACCCACAAGAATGACCAGATTCTCTCCCCTTGTAATGGCGGTGTATAACAGGTTCCTCTGGAGGAGAACAAAATGCTGGGTCATTATCGGCAATATTACAGCGGGGTATTCGGATCCTTGTGACTTGTGCACCGATATGGCATAAGCCAATGATATTTCATCCATTTCAGTAAAATCGTAAGTTACAATCCTGCCATAGTAGTCCACTGAGAGTTGCTTTTCTTTTCTGTTAATGGCGCTGATGATTCCGATATCTCCGTTGAAAACCTCCTTCTGATAATTATTTTTCAGATGCATGATTTTATCGCCGGTTTTGAACGTACTGCCCATGGCTTCAATCATCACCGGGTTTGGGTTTAAGACATTTTGAAGCACCTGATTGAGGTTGGTCGTGCCGATCACGCCTTTGTGCATGGGGGTTAGAACTTGAACGTCATACATGGGATCAAAGTCGAAACGCTCTGGGATGGTTTTGGTGCATAATTGGACAATCGTTGAAACCACCTTTTTTGGATCATTTTGTTCCAGGAAGTAAAACTCGGAAAGATCGTCCGAATCATCCAGAGGTTTCAAAACCGGAGATTCCCCTCGCCTTACCCTGTGAGCATTTACAACGATAGGACTTTCATGGGTCTGTCTGAAAATTTTTTTAAGATAAAATACCGGCAATCGCTTTGATTTGATCATATCGGAAAGCACGTTGCCGGGGCCCACGGATGGAAGCTGAAAAATGTCACCCACCAGTATCAGCACAGAGGTCATGGGGAGCGCCTTTATGAGATGATACATTAAAAAGGTGTCAACCATTGACGCTTCATCAATGATGATTGCATCTGTATCCAGAGGATTATCCGGATTTTTTTCGAAAAAACCTTCTTTGAAATTAAATCCAAGCATTTTGTGAATGGTTGTTGCCTTACTTCGGGTAACCTCGGATAATCGCCGGGCTGCCCGTCCGGTCGGCGCCGCAAGAAAAACATGTTTTCCTAACACTGAAAAGACGGCGGTAATACATTTTATGAGGGTTGTTTTTCCTGTTCCCGGTCCTCCGGTTATGATCACCGCTCGATGGGAAAGTATCGCTTCAAGGGCGTTAAGTTGTTCGGATGAGAGCGTTATGGCAAGTTTTTTTTGAACTTCTCTTAAAATCCGCTCCTCGTTTATACCGGATGCAGTAATTGGAACAGATAGCAGAGCGTTAAGTCTGTTTGCGATACCGGTTTCTGCCTGATGAATGTCTTTCAGGTAAATAATTTTTTTTGGGTCGCACGGTGCACTTTCAATAACAAGTTCTCCGGCAGTAAAAAGCCTATCGATTTCATCCAGGGCTACACCCGGGGTGATCCGGAAAAGATTTTTGCAGTGATCAACAATTTGATCTTGGTAAGCAAAAACATCTCCTTGATTTATAAACTGTTGCATGACATGAAGAATGCATGCCCTCACTCGCCGGGGGTGGTCTTTTTCAATACCCAGCTTCTGAGCGACGGTATCGGCAAAATAGAAACCGATGCCGGGAATATCGACTGTCAATCGAAAAGGGTCTTTGCTGATGATGTTGACAGCGTCGGGACCATATTCTTTGAGTATTTTTGCACAATAAGAGGTTTGGACACCCATTTTTTGCAAAAACTGCATTAAACTTCTCGCAACATGATGGTCTTTCCAGGCATTACATATTAACGCGGCTTTGGCATTTCCGATCGCTTTAACTTCCAGCAGTTTCTCAGGTTCTTTTTCTATTATTTCAAAAGTTTTTGCTCCAAAACAGCTGACAATCCGGTTGGCCATGGACGGCCCGATTCCTTTGATAATGCCGGATTCCAGGTATTTTTTAATACCGTCGATGGTTGCCGGCAAAACAACTTCATAAGACGAAATTTTAAACTGCTGGCCATATCTGGGATGGGTTTCCCATATTCCTTTAATTTTAAGAGTTTGGCCCGGATTGACCGCCACCATTGTGCCGACGATGGTTACGACATTATTTGTCTTGCTGGTTTTTAGCTTTGCAATGGTATAATGGTTTTCAGAGTTGAAATAGGTGATTCTTTCCAGACATCCTTCGAGGGTATTCATAAGAATTAATGACTACTGATTATGGGTAATGATCCAGCCGACTGCTTCTAAAAGATCCCTGGCTATAAAATCGGGAAAGATTCCTTTTTCTTTTAGAATTTTTTCAGCTTCGCTTCCGTTGCCTGTTTTTACCAGAACAGCGTGTCCGCATCCGGCATTTCGGGCACATTCAATATCCTTGGCACTATCGCCAACCATGACAGAGGTTGAGATATCGATCCGGTATTTCTGCTTGGCCCTAAAAATCAGTCCGGGACTTGGTTTTCGGCAGTGACATCTATCTTCCGGTACATGCGGGCAAAAAAATATATCTTTTATTTTGCCGCCTTTGGATGTGACGGCTTGTTTCATCAGGGTATGCATGTCATCCAGTACTTTTCCGGATACCATTTTGCGATTGATGGCGGATTGGTTTGTAATAACGATAGTGGCGAATCCGTTTAAAGTCAGTAACCTTATTGCCTCTAAACTTCCAGGTAGAAACTCAAATTCGGACCAGCTTTTGATGTAATCCGGGGAATCCCGGTTAATAACGCCGTCCCGGTCCAGAAACACCACTTTTAGGAGTATTTCTTTTTCAATGGTCTTCTGCAATTGCAAAGGCGTCCTCAAACCCGTTTTGAATCATTAATTCTTCATGTTTCATTGCCTGTTCCAGGGAGGAGCATCTGCCCACCTTGACTCGGTATATAGGGCTGTTACAGTCATAACATAATGTAATATATACATTTTTAAATGATTGTTCAAGTTTTTGTTTCAGTGTTTGCGCGTTTTTCAATTCACTGAATGCACCGATTTGAACAGTAAATTTTCCTTGATAGTAATTTCCCGGAATATAGGATCGACCGGTGCTTCCGGATAATTTTGGCTGAGCAATCGTACCGAGTGCGACAATTTCAACCCTGGCCGTACCCGGACCAACAATTCCAAGTTTTTTTGCGGCCGTATAAGAAAGGTCGAGAATCCGGCCTCGGGCAAAAGGACCCCGGTCGTTGATTCTAACATCAATCTTCCTGTTGTTTTTTAGATGACGTACGGTGATATACGTTCCAAAGGGGAGGGTTTTGTGAGCGGCCGTCATGGCATACATGTTGTAAATTTCCCCGTTGGCTGTCTTCCTGCCGTGA
>JASFLX010000333.1:0-3423 GCA_050117895.1 Desulfobacterales bacterium
ACAAACAACCACAAAAAACACACCAGACCTTAGAAAAATCACCCATTTTATGCCCTTTAAGGGGAAACTTTTTTCTTCTCGCCACTAAGGCACCAAGGCACGAAGAGGAAATAACAAAATAAAATCCTTCTTGTCTTGGTGCCTTGGTGGCGAGTATTCTTGGTTCCGGCCCGTCCGCCTTACTCTGCTTGGCAGGAGGGCGGGCTTGTCGGGATCAGGTTTTAACCGGCGACATAGCAAACCCGCAATCTGTTTCTACAGCATTATAGCCAAGAAATCGATTAACTTCACGGGTCAGCGCCAGACCGGCCCTTAATTTCATAGAGTTAGACAACGCAATAATCGTCTCTGTTTTGTCGGGGTTCAACAGGTGAATATATGCACGACAGGAACCCGGGTGTCTTTTAAAAATTTCTTTTAAATTAACCAGTAACTCTCTTTGTGTGCGGGTTATGTCCAAATTAAAATGGACACTTGCAGTCCATGTTTCTTCAGCCTTATCAATCGGTATGATCGTGTCGGCCAATATCTTTACCGAGTTTTCGTCCTTTTGCAGCTGTCCTTGGATAAGGATTGGACGATCCTCGCTTAAAAGGTCATGAGCTTTTGCATACAGTGAAGAAAAAACGGTAGCTTCAACAGATCCATGCAGGTCCTCCAAGATAACAAAGGCCATCAAGCTCCCCTTTTTTTTGGTTTTTATGGTCTTTAAATTTCTGACGATTCCACCTATTCTTACGGTTGCACCATCTTTTTTCTCTTTTAACCCGGCCGAGTTTGCATTGGTGAACTTCTCCAGAATATCTTCATGGCCGCTCAAAGGATGTCCGGTGATATAGAAACCCAGAGATTCCTTTTCAAGTGCTAAAAGCTGTTTTTCACTCCATTCATCGATTTCAGGCAGGGGGGGCAAGTTAATGGCCGGACCGCTTCCCGGCATGTCAAACAAACCCATCTGTGGATCCGATCTTTCTTTCTGAACCCGTTGACCATAATCGAGAATGTTCTCCATGGACGCCGTCATCCGAGAACGGTAATCTCCGGTGGAATCGAAGGCGCCACATTTAATAAGACTCTCGACAACACGTTTGTTAACCTTTTTCAGATCCACGCGTTCACAGAAATCACAGAGCGAAGAAAATCTCCCCCCTTCATTTCGGGCCTCGACAATAGATTCGATGGCGTTTTCACCAACATTTTTAACCGCAACAAGTCCAAATCTTATTTTGGATCCGGTTACGCTAAATTCCTTGCCGCTTTCGTTGATATCCGGAGGGATGACCTCAATCCCATGGCTACGACATTCGGCAATATATTTGACAACACCATCGGTGGAATGCATTTCACTGGTAAGCAATGACGCCATAAACTCCACCGGAAAGTGAGCTTTTAGAAAAGCGGTCTGATATGCTATCATTGAATATGCGGCGCTGTGAGACTTGTTAAATCCATATCCCCCGAATTTTTCCATTAAATAAAATATCTTTCCGGCTTTATCAGGTGGGATGCCGTTGTCCGCAGCTCCCTGCATGAAACGCTCCCTGTGTTTGGCCAGAATCTCGGGAATTTTTTTACCCATGGCCTTTCGGAGATCATCAGCCTCGGACATGGAATAATTTGCCAGATCCCCGGCAATTTTCATCACCTGCTCCTGATAGACAATAACCCCGTAAGTTTCTTTCAGAATCGGCTCGAGCTGTGGTACAAGGTATTCAACCGTTTTTATACCGTGTTTTCTGTCCACAAAATCATCCACCATTCCGCTGTCCAGGGGACCGGGACGATAAAGCGCAACCAGTGCGATAATGTCATCAAAGCTCTCCGGCTTTAATTTTACCAGCAACTCTTTCATACCCGAGCTTTCCAGCTGGAATACGCCGGTGGTTTCGCCGGATTCAAGCAGACGATATGTGGCGGGATCCGACAAATCCAGGTTGGTGAGATCAGGCGGTGTGCCGCCTTCTGCTTCGATAAGCTTAAGCGTATTTGCGATAACCGTCAGGTTTCGAAGCCCCAGGAAGTCAAACTTAATCAGTCCGATCTTCTCTACACATTTCATATCGAACTGGGTAACCACCTCACCCTTTTTACCTTTGTATAGCGGTAGATATTCCACCAGGGGCTTGTCTGCGATAACAACGCCGGCAGCATGGGTTGAGGCATGCCGCGGGAGTCCTTCCAGCACACGGCAGATGTTGATCAGGTCATCGACCTCCGGTTTCTTTTTCGCCAGACCCTTAAGCCGAGGCTCCTGTTCAAGGGCAGCGTCAAGACTTATGTTCAACACATCGGGCACCATTTTGGCAATGGCGTCCACCTCGTAAAGGGGTATATCTAAAGCCCGGCCCACATCGCGAATTACGGCCCGGGTTTTTAGTTTTCCGAATGTGATAATCTGGGCGACATAATCACCACCGCCGTATTTTTCCACCACGTACTTGAAGACTTCTTCTCTGCCATTTATACAAAAGTCGACATCAATGTCCGGCATGCTTTTGCGAGCCGGGTTTAAAAAGCGTTCAAAGATAAGACCGTGCTCAATGGGATCAATGTCTGTGATTCCAAGGGAATACGCAACAAGGCTCCCTGCCGCAGATCCCCTTCCGGGTCCCACAGGAATATTGTTTTCTTTGGCATATCGGATAAAATCAGCAACAATTAAAAAATACCCGGGAAACCCCATGGAATTAACGACGGCAATCTCTTTTTCGATACGGTCAACATAAAGCTTTTTATCAACATCGGGATTTTTTGTCTTTATTCGCTTGAATATGGACTTAAACCCATCCCTCACCTCTTGTTCAAAAAGCTCATCCACTGTCTGCAGGGATGAGGTCTCAAATTTCGGGAAGTGATACGAGTTATAGTCGAATTCTATATTACAGCGCCTGGCGATATCCACGGTATTTTCAAGAGCACCCGGATAATCCTTGAAAGCGGAATACATTTCGGTTTTTGATTTTAAATAGAGCTGATCGGTTCTAAATTGTAGTCTGTCCGTCTCATGAACGGTCTTCCCCGTCTGGATGCACAAAAGCACATCATGAGCACGAACATCTTCTTTATCCAGGTAATGACAATCGTTGCTGGCAACCAGAGGAATGGAAAGCCTTTTACTCATATCCAAAAGAGCCTGGTTCACTTTTTCCTGTATATCGATACCGTTATTTTGAACCTCCAGGAAAAAATTTCCCTCACCGAAGATGTCAATGTAAAAGCGGGCGGCCTCATCAGCCTTATCTATTCGGTTTTCCTGAATCAGCCTGGGGATTTCACCGCGCAAACATCCCGAAAAGCCGATAAGTCCTTTAATGTATTGTTTTAGGACTTCTTTGTCGATGCGGGGTTTGTAATAAAATCCCTGAAGCTGGGCAATGGTGGCCAGTTTGCAAAGATTCCGGTATCCTTCCTGATTTTTAGCCA
>JASFLX010000334.1:0-3422 GCA_050117895.1 Desulfobacterales bacterium
CAGACCGACCACTTTGTTCAGCCAGATTGTCACGGATCATTGATGCGAAGCCCGGAAGGAAAAGGGTTGATTCCGGAGCGATTTGATCCGCTTTTTCTCTGGTGAGTATCTGCATAACCCGTTCGGCTGTTAGAACTTCATAGACGATAGCCATGTCCACGGTATGACCATCCGTGTCAACAACCATGTACCAGAACGGACTCACGGTCGTGGAGAGTATCGCAGTGAGAACCTCGTCGGTGAGTATTGAATTGCCCGTCACCAGGATCGGTGAATTCTTTTTCGGGCGGTTGATGGGAAAAAGCCCGGTGGGGCCGGGATTCGGGAGCTGTAAAACCTCTATTTCGGGCAAGACTTCATCCGGCTTTGCCGCCCAGAGTAGGGAAAGAAAACGCTTTTTTGCAATTTGGCAATGTGAGGGTTTGAGTTGTCCGGAGCGGAGTTTGTTCAAAAACTCTTCTCGACTGTGAAACCCGCAAGCCTTAAAGTCATTTGAAGAAATATAAGTATTTATCGGAATGCTTTTTTCATAAAGGTCTGCCAGTAACATTGATTCATCCTTTCTATCCAAAACTGTAAAATCCGGAACCAAAAAATATTTGCCACAAAGGCACTAAGGCACAAAGGATCAAGTTAGTTCACTTCGCTCACATTTGGAATGTTGGATCACTGGAATATTGGGTTCTGGAAAAATGGGGAATTGGGTTATTGTAAAATTCCTCTTGAGAGAAATTAAATATAGGACTGTCATCTTCATTAACTCATCATTCCAACATTCCAACATTCCATTCTTCCATGTCGATGGCATAAACAAGTTGCCATTAAAAGACTCGTGATTTCGATAAGTTGTAGAAAATCCGAGACGTTAAATTAAACGGTCGATTTCGGAGGTTAAGCGTTTCATTATTTCTCCGGCCTTTCCCATAAGGATATAATCACTGGTCCCTTGTGTAAGTGGTGTTCTTTCCATATTGATTTCTATAATTTTTGCGCCGGCACGCTTTGCAATGGAAGGCATGAAGGCAGCAGGCTGAATAAGGGCGGATGTTCCGATAACCAGCATAATATCGCACTCCGAAGAGACTTTTTGGGACCGATACAGGTGTTGCGGCGGTATCATTTCACCAAAGAACACACACTCGGGTCTGTAAATCCCGCCACATTCACAGCGGGGAGGAATTCGTGAGGTATCGATTTTACCGGTCTCTAATCTACGGTTACAGTCCATGCACCGCTGCCATGCAAAATTTCCGTGAAATTCGATAACATCCGTATTGCCAGCCATCTGGTGGAGTCCATCTACATTTTGAGTGATAATGGTTTTTAATATTCCCAACTTTTCAAGCCTGGCCAGGCCATTGTGGGCATTATTGGGTCTGGCAGTGTCAATGATCTCTTTCATTTCCTTGATCAGAACATTCCAGACCTTGGCCGGATCTTTTATAAAGGCGTCGATATGGGCATATTCCAGTGGATCGAATTTTTCCCATAGCCCTCCTTTTCCTCTGAAAGGAGGAATTCCGCTCTCAACAGAGATCCCTGCGCCGGTCAAGGCCACAACATTTTTTGCATCAGCAAGATCTCTGGCCGCTTTATGAATCAATTTAGTTCACTTCGCTCATCCCGCTATATAGCGGGAGAATGTTGGAATATTGAAAGACTGGAATATTGGGGATAAAAGAGGAAAATAAACCATTTAAATTGTAAAAAAACTCCTTCAAACACATCATTCCATTGTTCCAATTGGGGTAAAGCCCCTAAGCCTTTATAATCATGGAGAAAAGGAACTCTGAACACCGAGTTACAAATTGAACATCATGTCACAGGCCACTGCGAAACATTCAAGTTCATTCCCTTTCTCAGCGATACGTTGCCGACAGGTCTCGACAATTTCATCCATCTCCCGGTCTGACCGTTCCTGATTTAAATGAAATAAACCCAGCTGTCCAACGCCGGCTTCAAGGGCAAGATCAAGGGCATGAGTAAATACCGAATGCCCCCAATTCATTGTTGATTCATATTCTTCCGGGGTGTATTCGGCATCATGGATAAGGAGATCGGCGCCTGTGGAAAAATCGAGATAATCTTTATATGAAAGACCATCGGGATGCTCAAAACCGAGTTCATTATCTGTCAGAAAGACAAAGGATTTACCATCTTCGGTAAATTTGTATCCGCTGCCGTTGCCGGGATGATTGATCTGAATGGGTGTTACGGTTACGGAGCCTATTTCAAACTCTGTAGTGAATGCTCCCAGATATTCCATCTTGGCTTTTATTTCGGAATATCTGACAGGGAAGTATGGCGGGGCCATCAGTTTGGAGAGTATGGTTTCCACGAATTTGCTGTGAAAGGGGCATCTATACAGAGTAAGTTCGGCCTTTTCACTGTAAAGCGGTTTAAAAAAGGGGAATCCCATGACATGATCCCAGTGGGCATGAGTAAAAATGAAATTATACTTATATCGCTTTTCATCCATTAACCGGTTCCCAAGTCTCCGAATTCCGGTTCCGGCATCGATGATTATGATATCGTCACTTTTGGTTCGGATTTCAATGCAGGTTGTATCTCCCCCGTATTTAGTATAATCTGTGCCTGAAACAGGAATGGATCCTCTTGATCCCCAACACTTGATAAGCATAACAACCTTTCACCCTAATTGAGCGTAAACAAAACCGAGACCGATCATTATATGTCTGTTTTAATGTGTCTTTCGATAATTCGGATACGTTTTAATATCTCTTCTATCAGTGAAATATGAATTCTGTTATTTTATATCGATTTTGTTTACCCTTCGGGAAAGCCGGTGACACCCCATCTCCTTTGTTATCAAGGGCTCGCAGTAGATGACTACGGCTTCGCCCTTGATGCCGCGGATATGAGGCATCCTCGACTTTCGCTCAATAAGGGTTTCACCTAAAATCTGCATAACTAATAGGAAATTTCAATTTGTTGTTCCTAAAAAAGTATGCCAGATACCGTCACGTTCCCATTTTTTTACGATTCTTACTCGGCTCTGATGCAATTCAAAAAGCAAATCCCTTGCCTGACTGCGCAACAGACCGGACAGAATGAACCACTTATTATTATAAAAACCACGAGAAGTTATCAGATGCTTCATAACATCATAGTGTATGTTTGCTATCATAAGATCTGAAGGTGAGTCAATAAAATCCTCGGCACGACCCTGAACAATTATAATCTGATCTTCCAACTTGTTTAAACAAACATTTTTCAATGCCGTACGTGCAGCTAAAAAATTAAAATCCACTGCAAGTATTTTTTTACAACCCAGTCGGGATGCGGCCAGGGCAAGGAGTCCGGTCCCTGTTCCAAGGTCGAGAACCGACTCTATTTTTTCCCGGCTGAACACCAGTTCAAGGGCCTTAAGGCAGTCCTGTGTTGTAATATGGGTTCCGGTA
>JASFLX010000335.1:0-3419 GCA_050117895.1 Desulfobacterales bacterium
ATGCCTCTAAAAGCATAGGCGTTATGATTTCTTGTATGGATGATCCCTATCATTGGGGAAAGTACTATTCAAAGGCACGTCGACTCCTAACGGAAAAGGATAAACAAAAGATTTTTGAACGAAATGGTCCGGTGGGCGGTATAAGATGATCGAATAAGGCGAGGCCTCCTATTATGCAGACAAATTTCACGGCAGAACAACCGTGAGTAGAGACAGATATGATAGAAATGAGATAATTTATGTTCCTTGCAAGAGGATAAGGCAAAAACTTGTCCATATTTTTGAAAAAGTTCACTAATGGAGACAGCGCTTCCTTCAATGACCTGTTATTCAGACCATAGATATAGAGACCCATCGACTCTTTAAATAAAGATCATCAATAATTTCTTCCCAATTACCGACAACCATGGAGCTTATTAAAATATTTTGAAGTTCTCTGACATTTCCCGGCCAGTTGTATGCCATCAGCTTTTCCATAGCATCAGAGCCGGGTTTTGAAATCTTCTTTCCGTTGAACCGAGAAACATATTTTTCTATATAATAGTCAATTAACGGCGGTATGTCTTCAGGTCTGTTGCGAAGAGGGGGAATGTAAATTTTAATGATGTTGAAACGATAGTAAAGGTCATCTCTGAAAAGCCCTTCTTTTACTTTCTTTTCAAGTTCTTGATTTGTAGCTGCTATAACCCATGCATCTGATCTTACCTTTCTTTTTGAGCCAAGGGGCGCAAACTCTTTATATTGAAGAACGTGAAGAAGCTTGGATTGAAGCGAAAGGGACATATCCCCGATTTTATCTAAGAATATAACCCCTTGATGAGCCAGTTCGAATTTTCCACGCTTATTTTGATCCGCACCGGTAAAAGCGCCCTGTTCGAATCCAAAGAGTTCACTTTCAAGCAATTCGTCCAGCAATCCCGTACAATTAACCTTTATGAACGGTTTGTCTTTTCTTTTAGATTCAAGGAAAAGGTTTTGCGCGACAACTTCTTTACCGACACCACTTTCCCCAGTGATGATGACGTTTAGGCCTGTGTCTGCAACATAGTCGATCAGTTCCCTGATTCTCTCGATGCTTTCACTTGTTCCAATTAATGAAGTCACCATGATTCCTTAATCATCAATTATAGTAAGTAACAGGGCCCTTTGGATCGATCATTGTGCACGGCATGCCATTTTCAACCCGTACAAGGGTATAGGGGGATATGTTGGCTTTTCCGGCAAGATCAGCCCTGCTTACCGTAAGTGATTTTTAGGGTATTCTGATCGTTTGGTTCGTGTCAAGCTAAATTATGCATAATTCATATATAATTTAGTTGAATTAGGATATATTGTATTTTATTAGGCTAAATTACCATATATTGTGCACCTGCAAATCAATCGGCTGAATAAAATGGAGCCCTTCTATAACGATAGCTGTTTGAGTACCCCTACCGGAAATTTAGCATCCTTTTGCTGTCCGAAAAAACTGTCACTGAGTTGAAAAGAAGTCGCTTTATATCCCTAAAGTTTATCCACGGCCAGGGGCCAGGAACGCCCTTTTCAGCCATACGCATTTAGCACGAAAGGTTAAGATTTTAAGTATATTTGCCGATATACGATATAATTAATTGGAGAAATGACATGTTTAAAAACAAACTATTTGGTCAAGATATTGGTAATCTGTACTTTTTGATAGCTTACGATACGAAGCATTGGCTAAAAAAAACATGGAGATGAGCAATGGGTAAGACAGTTAAATGCTTTTTTATGAGTTTTGTTTTGTTAACAATTATTTTAATCAACTTTAATTTTTCCATAGCCGAACCAATTGATTCTGACAATGATGGTTGGCCTGATCAATATGAAGAAAAATTAAGTACCGACCCCAAAGATTCAAAAAGCACACCTGATCCTTTAGCTGATGTTGATCTAGACGGATTAATGAATGAAAAAGAGAGAGAATGGGGAACTGATCCTACAGACCCTGACTCAGACAATGATAATTTATCTGATAATCAAGAGGTTGCTTGGAAAAAAAGCGATCCATGTGATTCAGACACTGACAATGATGGTCTGGATGACTTTAATGAAGTTTTAAATGGTACGAATCCTCGTCTTCCTGATTCGGATGGAGATGGATGGTTGGACAAAGCTGAAATTGATGCGGCATCTGACCCCAATAATTATTCATCAACGCCGAAAGACCCATAGATAAGGAAGGAACCTTTAAACAATCAAGTTGTAAGATCTGTAATCAAAAATCAACATGAGACCTTTGAAAAATGTTCAATTTCGTTCAAGGCCAAGGCAATTCTGCAGGACAGCAGAATTGGACAGCTGTCAAGCTGCCCGCAAGGGTGAGGGGCATGGATGCCCCGAGTCAACGCGAAAATTGGGCGAAAAGGGGCATTTTGCAAAGGTCTCAACATAGAGCTTCAGAATTATAGAATCAGATACGGGAGAATTGCTTGACTACGGCCTTTATACATTATCTGTTAATAAAATCGAATTTTGAATACGGGCAATATTGGCATCTCCCTAAATTGTTGGTAATGTGGGAAAGGCCATCAAGCTTTATCCTTAGTGTATCTAAATTCCTTCACATAAAAACACTATAATTATTGACGGTTAGGTGTAATTCTTAAATTTTTCTATTACAAAACCTGTATGTATTTCCCTTCATAAGCCCTCATGTATTAATCCGATTATAAACGATAATACTATTAATTTTAAATAGATAGGGGATCTGTTCCGCTTGGCATACTTATTGCTTCATCTCTTCCCTTCGCATCATAACGACCGGAGAAACAAACCATAAAAACAGCGATGATCCGGGTAATTCCAGGTAACCTTCCGGAAAATATTATATAATCAGAGGTAAAATATGTTAAAGACAAATGGTTCATACCGCTTTAAAGCGGATATTTTTTTCCCCTGGCTGTTGCTTTTCACTTTAATGTCAGTAATAATTATAACTTGTTGGCAGGTGGAAGTCTTAACATCTGCACAATTCCGGAAGTTAGTGCCTTCCTGGTCGGCAAAAAACTATTTGGCCGTTGGGTTAAGCCTCTGGACCCTGTTGACTCTGGCATGGCGTATTTGGTTTGCTTGTCGCTACCGGTCCTATGCCCCCCTATCCGACAGCACCTTGCCGGTTATCACCGTCGTAATACCGGCGTACAATGAAGGCCGACAGATCCTGCATACTGTTAGATCGGTTATGAACAGTCGCTATCCGATGGGAAAAATGCAGGTGATTTGTGTTGACGACGGCTCTCAAGACGACACGTGGCAGTGGATGGAGACCGCAAGAAAAGAATTTCCCTGGCGGGTACGGCTGATTCGACAGCCGCTCAACCGCGGCAAACGCCATGCGTTGATAGCCGGTTTTGCTCAAGCCAAGGGACAGGTCTATGTGACCATCGATTCGGATTCCG
>JASFLX010000336.1:0-3406 GCA_050117895.1 Desulfobacterales bacterium
AGATTGTTCGAATGTCACAACAGATGCTGGAACGACTCGGTTACCAAGTCACTGCCCGAACCAGCAGCATTGAAACACTGGAAGCGTTTCGGGCCGCTCCTGATAAGTTCGATCTTGTCATTACCGATACAACCATGCCCAATATGACGGGTATTGAGCTTGCCAGAAAACTCATGGAAATAAGATTTGATATTCCGATTATCATTTGTACCGGATTTTCGGAAAAAATCAGCCCGGATAAGGCAGCGGCCATGGGCATTCGCGGATATGTCATGAAGCCGATCGTTAAAAGTGAACTTGCTAAAAAGATCAGGGAAGTGTTGGATTAAAGCTGAAAAAGAAACAAGTTAGTTCGCTTCGCTCACAATTGGAATGATGGAGTGCTGATTATTCATGGAGCTATTGAATCGAAAAAACTTCCCGGCGCCTTAAATACTTAAAAATCATTTCCGTATCCACATACTTTTCAAAATGTTCGGCCAGAAGGTCATATTCTTTATTTCTGGCTGCAAGCCCATGGGTCTCGGTAAATTCCAGAC
The DNA here is from genome assembly GCA_050117895.1 of Desulfobacterales bacterium. Classification (GTDB taxonomy): domain Bacteria; phylum Desulfobacterota; class Desulfobacteria; order Desulfobacterales; family UBA11574; genus S5133MH16. Next base: position 540 of record JASFLX010000336.1, read on the forward strand.
CCCTGATGCCGATGTGGTTCAGCCAGCGCCGGGTAATATCCGGGGTGTCGAACAGACCATGGATATAGGTTCCCAGCACCCTCGCGTTGTTTGTCATACAACCGTCTTCTTTATTACAGGATATACTGTTTTGCTCAAGAACCCGAAACAAAGATTTTCCTGAAAAGCGGAGGGTTTGTCCCATATGGATTTCATATCCGGCGCCGGAAGTGCCCTCCCAGGAAAACTGAGTCAATGTGGTTGTTTTGGGCGCTTTTAGAATGGTTTCCACGGGCAGAAGTGACAGCCCTTGCATGGTGCCGGGATTTCCCTCCAGTCCGTCCGGATCGTGAACATACTTCCCCAGCATCTGGTAACCCCCACAAATGCCCAGTATATATCCCCCCTGACTTGCATAGGATACAAGCTTTTCCGTCCATCCGGTTTCTTTAAGCCATTTAAGGTCAAAGCACGTATTTTTGGATCCGGGAAGGATAACCGCCTGGAACAAATAAAGCTCCTGCGGTTTTTCAATGAAATAGATATTGATGCCCTCAATGCCGGAAAGAGGAGCAAAATCAGTAAAATTTGAAATGTGGGGGATGCGTATGACAGCTATTGCCGGTGTGTTGATGTCTTTATCCAAGACCTTGGAGGGATTTTCAATGACCACCGAATCTTCTGCTTCTATTGTTATATGGTTATACCATGGAAGCACACCGAACACGCTCTTTTTTGTTTTTCGTTCTATCCAGTCTATCCCCTCTTTAAATAGATGAATATCCCCCCTGAACCGGTTTATAATAAATCCGGATATCTTGTTTTGTCGCGATTCCGGAAGACATTCCAGTGTTCCGACGATCTGCGCAAAGACTCCTCCTTTGTGGATATCCGCCACCAGAATAACAGATGCACCTGCATATTCCGCCATTCGGAAGTTAACGATATCATCGGGCATAAGGTTAACTTCGGCACAGGAACCGGCGCCTTCCATCACAATAAGCTCGTATTCATCTCTTAATCGATCCAGGGCTGCGCATGTTCGTGAAAAGAATTGCTCCTTTTCTTTGTGGTAATTAACTGCTGTCGTGTTTCCAATCGCTTTTCCGAAAAATACGACCTGTGAACCCACATCACTGGTCGGTTTTAAAAGGATAGGGTTCATATCCACATGAGGCGGTATTCTTGCTGCTTCCGCCTGAACAATTTGTGCCCGGCCCATTTCCAATCCTTCCGGAGTGATGCCGGAATTGTTCGACATATTCTGTGCCTTAAATGGTGCGACAGCTATCCCCTTATTTACAAAAAAACGGCACATCGCCGTTGTAATAATACTTTTCCCCACCTCGGAACCGGTTCCGAATACGGCAAGGCAAGGCGCCTTTTTGTTATTTTTCAATTCCAACCCTGGCTTTCACTCCTTTTTGATAGTAATGTTTGATCTCCTTCATCTCTGTAACCAGATCCGCCCGTTCGATGATTTCAGGCCTTGCGTCCCTGCCGGTAATGACTATTTCTACATCATCCGGTTTTTTGTCAATAATTTTAAGAAGATCTTTTACTGAGAAGAGCCCGCACGTTACGGCCACATTGGCTTCTTCAAGTATAATCACATGATATTCTCTTAATTCGATGATGTTTTCTATACGTTCAAGACCCCTCTCGGCAGCTTCGATATCCTCGGGCGACGGGATTCCTTTGATAAATCGGCCTCGGCCGTACTGTTCGATGGTAATAAGATCGGAAAACCTTTTGAGCGCATTAATTTCGCTGTACTCACCCATCTTGATGAACTGTGCAATAAATACGTTCAACCCCGCACCAGCGGCCCTTATGGCCAAACCCAAAGCGGCCGTGGTTTTTCCCTTTCCGTTTCCGGTGTAAACCTGTACATATCCTTTCATAAAATATCTCCCGAATATTTTACCCCATACCCTCTGGGCATAATCATAAAATCGAGATATTCAAAAGATACGCTGCTTCCAATAAGCACCGTTGTCTGCATGTTACCGTTACCCGTTGTCTTGTATAAATTTTTGGGGTACCGGAGTCACTCGCGGAGTTTTGCCGAGAGGGCTCTCATCCACTAAAAGTGTGCAGCCATAAACTTGTTCCAATGTTTGGAACGTGAGAACCTCTTTTGGACTCCCCAGCCGAACCATTTCTCCTTTATTGAGTAAAAGCAAACGATCCCCGTACATTGCCGCCAGATTGACGTCATGGGAAACCATAACCACGGTTATTCCCCTTTCATGTTTTAGTTTTTCCATTAAATCCATGAGCCGGACCTGGTGGGCAAGATCTAATGAAGCAGTGGGTTCGTCAAGAAGAATAATTTCGGGTTCCTGACAAATGGCCTTTGCAACAAAGACCCGCTGCTGTTCCCCACCGCTTAACTGGTCTAATTTCCGATGTGCCAGATGTTCTACGCCGGTAAAAGCCAGGGCTTGCGTTGCAATTTTTAAATCTTTTTCTTGTTCGATCCCCAGCATGCCGAGATAGGGGGATCGTCCCATGAGTACGATTTCGGTTACCGTAAAAGGGAAATCTACCGGTATCATCTGCGGAACAAAAGCAATGGTTCGCGCCAGAGCCTTTCGGCTGTATTGATCCATGGGACGATCCAAAATCTTCAGTTGATCGAATTGAGATTTTAAAATCCCGGCCATCACTTTCATCAATGTGGTTTTTCCGGAACCGTTTGGGCCGATGATAATGAAAAAACCACCCGTTGTGACAGAAAAGGTAAGATTTTTCAGCGCCGGAAAATCTCCATAATAATAATTCAGATTTTTAACATCTATAGCCATATTATCGCCGGATTTTTTTTAATAAAAAAATAAAAAGGGGCGCACCGATCATTGCGGTAATGACCCCCGCAGGCATTT
>JASFLX010000337.1:0-3400 GCA_050117895.1 Desulfobacterales bacterium
AAAACACGATACTTCACAAGGAAAATATTTTAGAATGATTATTATCCCTGCGGTTGATATAAAAAATGGAAAATGTGTGAGACTTCTTCAGGGGCGTATGGACGAAGAAACGGTATTTTCAGATGATCCTGCAGCCATGGCAAAAAGGTGGGAAGATGAGGGTGCGGAAATTATCCATGTGATTGATCTTGACGGTGCGGTTGAAAAAAGTCCGCAGAACTTAAATTCCATAAAAAAGATCATAGAGCGTGTCGTTGCGCATATTCAGGTGGGTGGTGGAATCAGAAATGAAAAAACGGTTGGATTGCTCCTGGATCTTGGGGTTCGAAGGGTCATTATTGGCACTCAAGCGATTCGAAACCCGAATTTCGTAAAAGACGCATGCAAGGCATTTCCCGGCCGGATTGTTGTGGGTATCGATGCGCGAAATGGGCTTGTTGCAATTGAGGGATGGACAAAAACCACAAAGATAAAGGCAGTGGATCTTGCAAAGCAGTTTGAGGATTGCGGTGTCGCCGCGATCAATTTTACAGACATCCACAGGGATGGGATGCAGACCGGTCCAAACATTGATGAAACCCGGCGTCTGGCAGAAGCTGTCTCCATTCCTGTGGTTGCTTCCGGCGGTGTCTCAACAATAGAAGATATTAAAAATATACTACCGTTAAAAGAAGCTGGGGTTGTGGGAGTTATTACCGGTAGAGCGTTATACAGCGGAAGTCTGAATCTTAAAGAGGCGATTGAAATTGCAAAATAGCAGATTTTACCATTAACCCAATATTACATTATTTCGGCCTTCCACCATTCCTTCCGGGGCCTAATCCTAAGGGCCGGAGGCCAATTGTTGCGAAGCCCTTAACTTGATTGATTAAAATACCAATAAAATTCTTGACAAATTCGACTTTAATCATTAAATTTTAGGTTTAATCTTTGAAAACTTTGATTATTACCGCTTAATTTTTGATGGAACTTATTTATAGAACAGATACTGATCTTCGATTATTTCAACTTAAGCACATATTAAGCACATGCGAACATGTGCAAAACTTCATCCCATTTACGATCCTTCCATTATTGTCAGTTATTCCGGTTTCATAACGATGGAGGTTGGTCTTTTTGACAATTTATATTCCTGAAGATAAAGTTTCAGAAATTAAGAATACCGCTGATATCGTTGAGGTAATTTCGGAAGTTGTGGTTCTGAAAAAGACCGGGAAGAACTATGTTGGCCTATGTCCGTTCCATTCGGAAAAAACCCCGTCTTTCACCGTTAGCCCGGAAAAACAGATATTCTATTGTTTCGGGTGTGCTGCTGGTGGGAATGTTTTTAGTTTTCTTATGAAACACGACGGCATGTCTTTTCCTGACGCAGCCAAAATGCTTGCCGGACGATATGGACTTGACATCCCGACCCCTACAATGTCTCCGGAGCAAAAACGGAGAATAAGCCAAAGGGAAAATCTTTTTGCCGCCAACAGACAGGCCATGGAGTTTTTTCGTAAGAAACTTCTTGATGATATTTCGGGAAGACGGGCAATAAAATATCTTAAGAAACGGGGAATAAACAAAGAGATACTCGATAAATTTTATTTAGGATATGCACCCGAAGGTTGGGAAAATCTATTACGGTTTTTTACAAAAAACAATATTTCCCTTGATCTTGTTGAAAAAGCCGGCTTGATTCTGCCAAGAAAAGAAAAGAGTGGTTTTTATGATCGTTTCAGGGATCGTATCATATTCCCCATCTTTGACTTGAACATGCAAGTGACCGGTTTTGGCGGGCGGGTAATGGATGACTCCCTGCCAAAATACCTCAACTCTCCGGAAACACCGGTATATCACAAAAGCCGCTCCTTATACGGTTTGCACCTGGCAAAAATGAAATGCAGGGAGAATGAAAGGGTTTTTATCGTTGAAGGATATTTTGATCTATTAGCACTTCATCAGCAGGGTCTTCAGGATTCAGTTGCCACTTTAGGTACGTCCCTTACCTCCGAACATGTTCAACTTCTAAAAGGTTTTATCGGTAAAGATGGCAGGGTAATACTTGTATTTGACTCGGACGATGCTGGTATCAAGGCCTCTCAAAAAAGCATAGAAGTGTTTGACAAAGGATATATTAATGCTCAAATTCTTATTTTACCGGATGGATATGATCCGGACTCATATATATCCGAATTTGGGGTTGAAGCCTTTTTGGAGCTCGTTTCAAAAGCGAAGGATATCATTCCCTTTCTTATGGATTCTGCCGTAAAAAAGCACGGACTTTCCATTGAGGGAAAGATGCGTATAATTTCAGATATGGAAGATGCTCTGGGGTCAATTAGTGATAACATACGAAGATCGTTATATATCAAAGAACTTGCCGAGTGTATAAACATTGATGAATCCGCTGTTCTTGAAAAGATCAGGAAAATATCGGTTCGAAATCGGGATAGAGCAAAAAGGCCAATTCGTGCAAACACTGATTTGGGCCGCGGTAATCGCAAAACAGGTGTTCCGGATAAGGCTCAAGAAAAAGTCTTTCAAGGCAAATGGGATAAGCTGGAGCGCCAGATCATATCAATGATGCTTCAATTCCCGCAAATTTTATCCGAAATATATGATCGGAATATACTCGATCTTTTTGAAAATAACGCCCTAAAATCGATCGGTCAGACGCTTTTAACGCACAAGGATGACTCGAAATTACAAGTATCCGATATAATTGATTTATTTAAATTAAAAGAGCAAAAAAACATGGTCGCCTCTCTGGCAATTGGAGAAAATATATGGGATCATGAGGCTTGCATTGGCATTATCAACCGATTTGAGTCGATCCGAAAGAAAAATGAAAATAAGCTGTTAGAACAGATAAAGACGGCTGAAAAGGACAACGATCTCGACTTGCTCGCAAAATTATTGAATCAAAAACAAAAGATGGCGCTGTTGAATGAAAAAAAGAAAATGGCGCTGTTGAAATAAAAAAAGAAACGAATGGAATCTGCAGGAGGCTAAAATCAATGGCAAAAAAATCTGCTAAAAAACGGGAAAAAATAAAGAAGATTCCAAAAAAGACTCTTGAAAAATTGATTTCCAAAGGAAAACAGCGGGGGTTTTTAACCTATGATGAAATTAATAAGGCGCTTCCAGATGATTTTCTTTCCGAACAGATTGATGAAACGCTTATTATGTTTGATGATCATGATATTGAAATAATAGACGAAAAAAAGAACAAGTTGCCGGTCAAAGTAAAAAAGGTCAAGATTTCTGATACTTCTGTTTCTGATTATAGCTCCGTAACCGACCCCGTTAAAATGTATTTGCGAGAGATGGGCTTGGTGACCCTTTTGAGCAGAGAAGGAGAGGTTGTTATTGCGAAGGAAATAGAAGCCGGTGAACAGGAAATTTTAAAAGCACT
>JASFLX010000338.1:0-3398 GCA_050117895.1 Desulfobacterales bacterium
CTCCGTTAAGCGAAGCGGTTTTGCTTTTGGATCTGTCATGGGTATAATTCCCCGCTGGTTTAAATACTGATGAATTCGTAAAAAGTCCGATTTAGACGGTTTCGTAAAAAGTTCAAATTCAAGGCGTGCAAATTTTGTAATCATGAGGCGTACTTTTCGTACGTTGAATGATTGCGAAATGCAGCATAACGCAGAAGTTGGACTTTTTACGAAACCGTCAAATACTGATTACCTTGTCCGCAAGTTGCATGGCGGTGACAATATCGAGCATATTCGTGGTTTCACCCACCTGTTTTTGGTCGAGAAGGTCAAAATGGGTCAGGCAGGTGCCGCAGACAAGGATGTGAAGTCCTTCCTTTTCATATTCTTTTAAAACCGGCAACACCTCCGAACCCTCAATGGTGAGCTTAACACCGTTGTTTAAAAAAACCAGCCGCCATAACTCAGGTCCCATCTCTTTAAGTGTCTTGATGTAGCTGATCATGAGTTTTAACCCAAGCTCGTCATCTCCATACCCCATGCGATCCGTAGCCAGCATGACCATAATTTTTTTTGTATCGGTTTTTACTCTCTTTCGGGTCGAATCTTTGGAAGAAATACCGGCCTCACGCGTCCCGATAACATAAAAATCGTTCCCGTCTTTTCGTTCATCCGTATCAAAGTGTTGGGATTTTAAAAACCGGCTAACATTTTGTTTTGAAGCCTCATTATCAACGATAACTTTGATTACATTGGGGTTCATTTCTTCCATAGCCGCTTTTGTCTGAAGTACCGGGGCCGGGCACGCAAGACCCCTGGCGTCGATTTCTTTCATATCTTCACCTCTTTTGTATCGGCCAGATTCTCCTCTACGATTTTCTTGGTTTGTAACAGTCCCTCAACTTCCCTTATTTCGATAACCCACCACTCACAACCAATCGCATTTAGGAGAGAAAGACGGTCTTCAATATCTTCCATTTTTTCCGGTGGAATATGCCCCTGGCCCGGAATCTCGGTATGGTAAATGTGGGCGTTAAACACCCTGTCCGCATGGGGTGTGACAAAATCTTCAACAGAATATTGCTGGCTTTGCACAGATTCGCACGCATACGCATGCCCGATATCCAGGGTAACATCGGCCCCGCTTCTGCGAATCAGCTTTTCAAAGAGATTTGCCTTGCTTGTCCACCCCCATGCCAGATTTTCAAGACAAACCCTCACGTTCATGGATCGTCCATAGTTAACCAGTCGTCTTAAATTATCGATGGTGGTTTCCCATGAAAGGGGTTCCGTGGAGTCATGGCCCAGGCCAATGTGTATGGTTATGTATCTTCCGCCCACTTTAGAAATCAAACGGATCACGCGGCAGAAAAGATCTTTAGCCGCCCGGGCTTGCTCGGGATCGTCGTGACCCAGGTCTATGCGATCAAATGGACAGTGATACCGAACTTCAAGAGGTCCCAGGGCCGATATGTCCTTAACCCATTGTGATTCCTGTGCGGGTGTGCCGGGGAGTTGTTGCAGGTCAAAAGAAAAATCAATGCCGGAAAAACCATGTTCACGGGCAAATGTTCTGAGTTTTTCCGTGTCTGAAAAAAAGTTGCACATGGCCAGTTTCGGTGTTGCCGGCCGTTGACCGGCCGCCGCCTCCAGGTCTGTCAGTAGTTTGTCCATGTTTAAACCATATGTTGACGCAACTTTTTTTAAGGGTTCAAAAAGCGCCTGGCAGCAAATACATTCACCGGCCTGCTTATCGTACCGTTTAAATACGTCCTCGGTTTTTCTGTACCTGGACAAAACATCCAGCACGGTCATTTCAGGGTGTATGCACGATCCTTGCTTTAAGACTGTTTTACCCAAATTTCTCCTCTTTTCTTTGAATTTTCTGTTTTATGTTCATCAGTCTATAATTTATTTCTGAAAAATGGCGCCAAAAACATGGAGTGAATCAAACCTTCTCCCCGTTTTTTGGACGAAATCAACAGCTTGAATACTCAAATATAAATATAAAGGATATTACTATTTGTCAAACTGGAATTTCCGATACTTAGGGCCGGTTTTTATAGAGAAAACCGATGGGTGGAAACAGGTGATAATCTGGAAAGAAGCCGAAGAAGAATGTTTATTGAGGACCGTTTTGTAGCTTTTTCACGGCATGGACAACCACCTGAACTGCTTTATCAATCTGATCAACAGTGGTCATCCGTCCGACACTGAACCTTATGGTTCCTTTGGCCCAGTTTAACGGAATATTCATGGCTTGGATAACATGGGAAATTTCTACTGTATCCGAATGGCAGGCCGCACCGGCGGAAGCCGCCACCTCAAGGCCGATCTCCTCGAGAATCCTGCTTGCCTTAATCTTCAGAAGTGGATGCTAAAAAGTCGAGCATGGCCCGGCACAACGGTGAAACGTTTCTTCTTTTGTCCCGGATGAGATAAAATTTTCGCAGCATGGCAAGATCCTTTATTTTTACCGCCTTAATGATTCCTGTTTTAAGTTCCGTATCCAGGGCTCTTAAAGACAGAATCGATATGCCAAGGCCCGACTTTATCCCTTCTTTGACTGCAGTAGAGGAACCTAAACGGGCTACGATATTAAAGGGCTCCATATTCTTTGCAGGCGGTACCTTAAAATACTCTTTAATAATTTTCAGCGTGCCCGAACCGGTTTCCCTTAGAATAAACGGTTCTTTAGATAAATCGTCGAAGGTGACTTGTTTTTTGTCGGCCCATTTATGGTCGAAGTGAACCGCCAATACCAGTTCATCTTTCCACAGCTCGCGACATATGAGATTGTCATTGGTACTTTTCGATCCAACCACGCCCAGTTCGAAATCACCATTCATCACCCGTTTTTCGATGGCACTGGTGTCTGAAATCGTTAAGGTAACCGTCACCAGAGGATGCTTTTTTCGGAATCTTTTTAATATTTTTGGGAAGATATATTCACCGGGAATAGTGCTGCCACCCATATGAATCTTCCCTTTTTGGGTTCCGAGAAAACCCTGTATCTCATTGCATGCATGCTTTTTCATATCCAGCAATACACACGCATGTTTGTAGAGAAGTTTGCCTGCCGCGGTTGGAACCACCTGCCTGCCCAAACGATCCAGAAGTTGAGTCCCGACCCTGCTCTCAAGGGTGGCTATTCTTTCGCTGACCGAAGGCTGTGCCAGAAAAACAGCATCAGCGGCTTTTGAAAAACTTTTTAGCTCAACCACTTTGCAAAATATTTCTAACTGCCTAAAATCAAAGTCTATAGACGGTATTTTGTGTGCAACATCTTTTTTCATTGCCCCTATGTTCCAATATGCACAACATCGGAAGCGCGAACCAGAATCGCCTTTTTTTTCAATTCCGGGAGTATGTCACGAAGAACATCATACGTAACTTCATGGGGGTGTGCGATGCCGATG
>JASFLX010000339.1:0-3382 GCA_050117895.1 Desulfobacterales bacterium
AAAAGTTTTAAGTGAAAAGTGATCTAAAGTGCCTAAAGTTGATGAATTCTATCATTTTTAAACTGGCCTCGCCCCAGGCGAGTTCCTTAACTTTAGTTCACTTTAGCTCACTTCAAATTTTAGTCACTTTTGCGATCAATCGCTATGTTGAATTCGGTGGCCTGTCATAAAATACATCACCGTATTTACGAATCAGAGCACTAAGGAGGCGTTATGGCAAAGAAAAAGGCCGATGCTGTTGTCCCGGTTGGTAAGAAGATTAAAAAAGAAAGATTAAAAAAGAAAATGTCCCTGGACCGTGTGGCCAATGAAACCGGTTTTTCAATTGATGATCTTAAACAGATAGAAGCCGGTAAGAAGATCCCGCCGGTTGGAACCCTTTTGCAGATTGCCAGGGCGTTGGAGATAGATTCCGGGTTTTTTCTCAGAGAACAGAAAGCGGGCATAAGAAATCGTATCAAGGCCTATACAAAGCGTACCGAAAATTATGCCTATACCACCCTTACACCGGGAGCCGAGAATAAGCATTTGAAAGCGTTCAAGGTCTCCATTGAAGCCATGCAGGACCACAAGGGAGTGGGGTACCAGCACGAAGGTGAAGAATTTATTTATGTTCTGGCCGGAAAAATTGAAGTCATCGTCGGTGACCATGTCAATAGGCTCAAGGTGGGAGAATCCCTTCATTTTAACTCGGGAATACGCCACAAGTTAAGAAACATCGGCAAAGAAAAAGCAGAGCTTATTGTTGTTATATACGGACCGTAAGGGTTGAGGGGGAGTAATACATGTCTTATCCGCTAACTGATGAGCAGATTATGATTCAGACCATGGCCAGGGAATTTTCAAGGAAAGTTGTGGCGATAACCGCCGCGGAACGGGATCGTACCAAGGAATTTCCGTCTGAAAATCTCAAAAAGATGGGGGAACTGGGAATGATGGGAATGATGGTCCCTTTCGAGTACGAAGGCTCCGGCGCCGATACCGTGAGTTATGTACTGGCGCTTTGCGAGATTGCCTACTCCTGCGCTTCGACTGCCGTTATTATGTCGGTTCACAATTCCATTGTCTGTGAAAGCATCTTCCGCCTGGGAACCGAATATCAGAAAGAAAGATTTTTAAAACCGCTTGCTAAAGGAGATATCATCGGCGCCTTTGCCATGACCGAACCCCATGCGGGTTCTGATCCTGTCAGGCAGTCGACCACTGCCGTACGTAACGGTAACGAGTATATTTTAAACGGTGCCAAACGGTTTACCACATCGGGCAAAAATTCCGGGCTGACGATTGTTACCGCCATAACAGATGAAACCAAACGTCACCATGGTATCAGTGCGTTTCTGGTCGAAAAAGAAACGCCGGGGTTCATTGTGGGAGACGAAGAAGATAAAATGGGTCTGCGTGCTTCCGACACAACGGATCTTATTTTTAACGAGTGTCGGGTGCCTGCTGAAAACATGCTGGGAAATGAAGGAGACGGCTTTAAGATTGCCATGAAAGCGCTTGACGGCGGGCGCATCGGTATCGCGGCTCAGTCGGTGGGCGTAGCCCGGGCGGCATTCGATGCCGCCGTCAAATATGCCAAAAAAAGAGAGCAATTCGGCCAAAGGATTTCTAAATTTCAGGGCCTGCGATGGATGATTGCGGATATGGCGACGCAAATAGAGGCGGCCCGGCAGTTGATGCTTTCTGCTGCTTCAATGAAAGATCGCGGCAAAAAATTTACGGCCCAGGCATCCATGGCCAAGCTTTTTGCTTCTGAGATGGTTAACCGGGTCACCGCAAAAGCATTGCAGATACATGGTGGATACGGTTTCATGAAAGACTATCCGGTTGAGCGATTTTACAGGGATGCCAGAGTGTTTACCATTTACGAGGGGACTTCGGAGATACAACGGATGGTCATATCCAACCATATATTAAAGGATAAGCGCCGCCCCTGAAATTATCACCTTGCATGAAAATTAATGAAAATCTTTATAACTCTTAATTGAAAGGGGTTTAAACGAAATTATAAAATCATACATTTTACCCAAATGGTAAATCGGATGATTATCTTTTTATTCATTAATTTTCACCCAAAGGGCGAGCCGGAGGCTTTCATTTGCTGCGTTATTAAGGGCTTGTAATAGTTCACTATGACTTCACCCTTAAGTGCCTTGCATATGAAAGCCTCCGACTCGTGCAAGGTATCAATTTGTTTTAGGTGAAAATCTTAGCTGCTCGGTCGATATCTTCCGGACAAAATACAAAAAGGCATTTTTCATCCGGTGACGAAACCGTTCCGTAAACATAATTAATATTAATTCCTTCCTCTCCGAACTTATTTGCCACCGCAGCCAGTGAACCCGGTTTGTTTTCAAGTTCTAATGTTATGACCGGCATGGTATCAAAAATAAAATCATTATTTGACAGCAGATTGACCGCTTTGTCAGTCTGGTCAACCAGCAGCCGTATCAGGGCAAACTCGGCCGAATCTTTTCGCATTGAGTTATAGCTGGCCACGGAAGCAATCCGCTTTAATGATTTCCCCCTGGCCTCAAAAAGCTTTTTAACATAGCTCGATGCGTCTTGTATGGTAAGCGCATCAATATTGATATTTTCATCTGAAAACAGCGACGCCAGTCTCCCAAGCTCTCCGGGTACATTTCTAAGAAAAAGTGATATTTCCGTTCTAACCATGTGTTGCTCCTGCCTTTAGAATTAATAAAAATATTCCGGCTTTAATAAAATTTTATAATCAAAATAATTATTTAAGTCAACATCTATGATAATAAATAAACGGCGTTTTGTGAAAAACATCTTGGCCGTGTTCCTGAATATAACTCCATGTTCTGGAACCAACGGTAATGATTATATCCATCTTACATTTCGGATTAAAGTTAGAATATTGTATAAGCTGAAAAGATGTGATAAACTTTTAGTATAGTTCGCTTCGGCTGGCTCAGGAATTAACCAAAGAGCTTAGGGACTTTACCTTGACTGGAGTTTTGGAATACACCAAAATTCGCATAACCGAAATGAGGGCTAAATGAATAAAATAAAATTATTGCTTCTTACACTGACGATTATTGTGTTGGCAACCACGCTATTTACAAATATTTGCGGGGCCGCACAAGTTACAAAAATTAACGAAGATAAAGGGCAGGTCTTTATCGATGAAGGTAAGGGTGCCGGGTTTGAGTTTGGCGTCAAAGTGTGTTTTTTTTCATCTATAGATAAAGAACTTATTTGTGGCAAGGTGCTGAGGACTACAGATTCTTACGCTATTGTTAGAATAAGAAATAGAAGAAAAACAAAAGAAATTGAAATAGGGTCAGAAACAATGCTCCATGTGGAAAAAGAAAATAAAGAGTAAAAGGTTCATCTGCATTCGCAAATGACC
>JASFLX010000340.1:0-3356 GCA_050117895.1 Desulfobacterales bacterium
ATCTGCCCCTACGCTCGCCTGACCTTCGCGCAGGGCGTACATCGACAGCATGGGAATCGAGTTGATGAAGACATTCACCGCCCGCGAACGGTCGAGATAGTCATACACGGTTTCGACCGTCTTTTCGGTTGGCACGCCGTCAAAGTACTCGAGTGAGCCGATGGAGGTCTCCACCTGGTCCGGGGCGGTAAGCGACGCCGGGATGTCGGTGGTCATTTTCATTTTAGGCGCCTTTGCCCAAGCTGATGTCGCCATACTGATTGCCAGAACCCCGGCCATGGCCAGTGTGAATAATTGTTTTTGTCTCATTTTGGTTTCTCCTTTCTTTTTTAAGATATGGAGTAATGGAGTGTTGGGAAAAGCGATCTTTCAGCGGCCATTACCCCATTTTACAATTCAACTTTATTGTCCAACCTCATTTCATCGCGCTACATCGTTATTCAGTCAAAGCGCTTGTCAAGCCGTTTGCCTCGATCTTCCATGCGGTCACCGGTGCGGTCGCGCCGATCATCGCGTTTGTCCTGACGGTTCTCAGAGCGGCAATCAGCCCCCTCACCAACACAGTCACGGCGTTCTTCCCGGAACTCCTGACGGTCTTTGACGCCGTCAGCGGTGTTCTCACGACGATCTCCACGCCGATCCTGACGCGCATCTACACGTTTGTTTACCCGCAAGCCTTCAGCCGCGGTGTCCTCAGGTACTAAAAGTGGTGTGCCGCCAAGTGCCAGAGACAATGCTACAACACAGACAACAAATCGTAATGTTTTCATTTTTTTCCCCTTTTTAGTTTGCTTTTCGAAAGGTTTCCTCCTTTTACTATTGACATCCCTATGAATAAGGTGTCAGGTGTCAGTGTTTAGTGCTTGTCATCCTTTGGCTAATTCAGGTCTCAGATCGTCGGCTTTGAATTTCCTGAGACCTGACACCTTTTTGTCCGTTAACGCCATTTATTCCATGTTCAGAACCTCCAGTGACAATAGTGGCAGATGTAATTCATAGAGACTGTTCAACACTCCCAAAAGCTCGGCCTGATCCCTTACATGGCCGCTTAAGGTGGTTACCTTTATATCCCTTCGGGAACTCGTTTTAATTTGCATTCCGGCCAGACGGTCGGACCAGGTCTCATCCAAACGACCCTGGACTTTAATGAAATAGGACGCCGGCTTTCCAAGTGTGAGGCGTTTCAAATAGGACGATTTTTCCATAATCAAAGACCCTTTCTTTTGTGAACATAGAGGTTGTTTCATAAATCCGTTCACATTGAACATATAAGCTTCTCAGAATCCAAACATCCCCCGAAAAGGGGCAAAAATGGGGGAGTCAACGGATCAAAATCTCCAAAAAGGGGTAAAAATGGGGGATATTTATAATCGTATGATCAAAATTGTGGGTTCGGGTTTCAGTGTCTGAGGTTGAAAAGTGATGGATAATGAAGTTTAGGAATAAAGGATTCCCAGGGATTTGGCCTTTTCAACTGCATCCCGGCGGTTGCTGACATTGAGCTTTTGGTAGATGTTGTTCAGGTGGGTTTTTACGGTTTCCGTCGAGATGAACAGTTTCTCTGCAATCTCCTTGTTCTGTAGACGCTGTGACAGCAATTCCAGGATATCGAGCTCTCGATTGGTTAGAGGGTCAACCAGCGGTTGGGGTCGCACAGACGGTTTTACGGCGGGTTTAGACTCGGTTGCATCCGGCACGGCTTCGGGCTCTTTATCTTCGAAAGCAATCAAAAGTTTTCCGACAAAGTCAACGGCAACATTCTTTTTGATCAGACGGTTCAGAAGATCGGCCATGGGGGAATCCAATTCAACAAAAGGTCGAATCCATCCACCCGGATTTGCAAGGTCTACGGCCCGTTCCAAAATGGTCAGGGCCTTATCAACGCGTCCCTGCTTTTGATAAACTATGGCCAACAAAGGCATCATTTGAATCGTATGACAGATATTGTGATTGTCCTGACTCAGCTGCAGAAGTTCTCCAAGCTGTGTCTCGGCCTTCTCCAGGCTCTCGTCCGATCCTTCAGCAAGAAGCGCCCTGCAATGGGTGACCGCTGGAATTTCCAGCCACCAGATCATGTTTTCAACCGGAGGAGAACTTTTTTGAAGCCAATTCATCGCTGATTTCAGTTCTCCCTTCATAATCGACAAGCGTACCTTACATGAGTGTGCAACGATTGAATATGCTGGGTCATCCAAGACACCAACATAATCAAAAAGGCTTTGGAGGGTTTCGCCGGCCCGGTCGGATTGCCCTTTGGCTTGGTACGAAAAAATAAGCCCGGCTTTGCTGTCAATAACAGCTCGCGTGTGAAAAATATATTTTTGATCTATTGCTCGATCGAAATGATCCATGGCCTTGTCAAGTTCATTGCGATAAAAATGGATGATCCCTTGTAGATAAACACCCCATGCTTTAGCATAGTAGTATCTGTTTTTTATCGCGTATTCAAAGAGTTGTTGATTTGCCCCGAATGCTTTATCCAGATCTCCCGAAATAATGTAGATGTAGACCAGTGTCGCCAGCAGGCGGGTCTCCTTAATGTTCGGTGTCGGCTGTTTGGGATGCAGCAAATCATTGAGCCTTTTAATGGCGCTTTCTTCCTGGCCTTGCATTTGGCTGGCCAACCCATAAAGAATTTCTGTCTGGCTTCGAATTTCATAAGATTCATCGGGAATCATTTTCAGGGCCTCTTTGAGGTGCTTCAGGCTTCGTGAACCTTGATTCTGAAAATAGGAAATATACCCGCGAAAAAAATTGATTTCTCCACGCAGATGCCGATCACTAGGGGTGCCTTTTAAAAGCGCTTCCGCGGCGTCTATAACCGATGGAATCCTCTGAATGTCAAAATGATGATAGAATACCCACACTTGGGCCATGAGAAGTTCCGGCCGATGCTGAATAACCATATCGGAAAACATGGACAGCCATTTTTCTAAGACATACCATTTGTCTTTATTGAGAATATCCTGCCGATGGTGCTCTACAATTTGAGCGGCTCCAAGTTGATCACCGGCTAATATTAAATGCTGAATAGCCTCGTCGATGAAACCTTTTTCGTCAAACCAATGGGACGCACGGGAATGGAGTTCGAAGATTTCTTTAGGAGTGTGATGGCGTTTCAACTGGTTTTGTAAAAGCTGCTTAAATAAATGATGATACCGAAACCAACGGTTTTCCGCGTCCAGGTTAATAATGAACAGATTTTGATTCTTAAGCAAATTGATAAAGTCCCAGGAACTAATATCCGACTGCATTGACTCAGCAATCGGCCCGCATAATACGTCACACAACGGCGCACAAAAGCGATCCAAAATAGCCGTACTCAAGAGATAATGGCGAATTTCCGGTGATTGGCG
>JASFLX010000341.1:0-3340 GCA_050117895.1 Desulfobacterales bacterium
CTTCGAAATATTATTTATCGTCTGCATAAAATGGGCAAAATTGTTCGCAAAACTCGAGGCCTTTATATTGCTGCTTAGAAGTGGTTTCAAAACCTCCTCTCAGGCCCAATTTCTGTGTTGGGCCGAGGGATTCAATACTCGAAATATTACATATATTCCTGCGTTTGAATCCCTCGGCCCGCCTTGACTTTGAACCTGATTGAAGATTTTGAAACCACTTCTAGTTGCTTAGGAGTTTCCCATTGTCGATTGAAGATTGAGAATTTGATGAATAGTCAAAGTGTTGATGATTTCTTGACAGTTTGATGAGGGCTAAACTGTTGGGAAAAAAATAACATTTTTAGACATTTTTAATTGAGGATTTAGTTATGAGTAAACTTTTGGATCACAACAACTCTGACATTAAAGAAGGAGATCGTATTTTTGACTATTCTATCAGGCAGATCGCAGAGCTTAAAGAAATCAATGCATTTCTTTATCTGCTTGAACATACCCTAACCGGCGCCCGGCATACTCACATCAGTAATAAAGACAAAGAAAATACGTTCAGCGTAGCCTTTAAGACAGTTCCTTCTGATTCAACCGGTGTTGCTCATATCCTTGAGCATACCGTTTTGTGCGGTTCTGGTAAATTCCCCGTAAGAGATCCGTTTTTTTCCATGCTAAAAAGAAGTTTGAGCACTTTCATGAATGCCTTTACTTCATCGGACTGGACCATGTATCCTTTTTCTACTCAGAACCGAACAGATTTTTATAACCTCATGGATGTTTATTTGGATGCTGTTTTTTATCCCAACCTTGAAGAGCTTAGCTTCAAGCAGGAGGGACACCGCATGGAAATAGAAGATGGCACCAAAGATTCTGATTTGGTGAAACTGGTTTATAAAGGGGTTGTGTACAACGAAATGAAAGGCGCCATGTCATCGCCGAACCAGGTAATGATTCGATCCATTTTAAATGCTCTTTATCCTGAAACAACATACAGCTACAACTCGGGTGGAGATCCTGCGGTCATTCCTGAATTGACATATGGTCAACTTAAGGCTTTCCATCGCCGGCATTATCATCCCAGCAACGCCTTTTTTTATACCTATGGTGACCTGCCTTTAAAGGACCATCTCAAATTCATCAACGAAAAGATTTTTAAGCATTTTGAAAGCATAGATCCAAAAACCGATGTCCTCTCCCAGCCCCGCTGGAGCACGCCGAGAAAGAAGACATATTCTTATCCATTGGACAAAAATGAAGATCCATCAAAAAAATGTCAGGTTTGTGTGGCATGGCTCACCGCCGATATCAAAGATCCTTTTGAGGTTTTAATTTTAACCCTGCTTGGCCAAATTCTTCTTGGGAATTCAGGATCTCCCCTGCGTAAGGCACTGATAGATTCGAATCTTGGAACCGCTCTTTGTGACGGAACCGGCTTTGATATGAACAACAGAGACACTATGTTTGTCTGTGGCTTGAAGGATGTTCGGGAATCTGCTGCTGATAAAATCGAAACTATAGTATTGGATGTTTTGGAGGATCTTTCGAAAAACGGTATCGATAAAAAAATGATTGAATCCGCCATTCATCAGTTGGAGTTTCATCGTAAAGAGGTAACAAATACACCTTATCCATACGGCATCAAGTTACTGTTGACATTTGCCGGGAGCTGGTTTCATGGAGGTGATCCCGTAAGAATTTTGCAGTTCGATACCGATATCCAACGGCTTCGGAATGAGATTTCAAAAGGTCCATTCTTTGAGAACCGAATAAATAAATATTTCTTGGACAATACGCACCGGGTGCTTCTTTCTCTTGTTCCTGACCGGTCCATGGGAGAGAGAGAGAGCCATCGAGTCACATCAGAACTCGAACGGATCCGTGCTAAAATGACACCATCGGAATTTGAAAAAATAAAAGAGGACACCCAAGCGTTAAAACAAATCCAGGAAGAAAAAGAGGACGTTTCCTGTCTTCCCACATTAGCTCTTGAAGAAATTCCTCCCACGGTTCAAATTGTGAAAGCATCAACTTCTTATGAAACAGTTCCGGCCACTTGTTATCCGCAATCCACCTCCGGCATTTTTTACTTTTTGGGAGTTGCCGGAAGCGGGTTACTGCAAAAAAAACTGGTCCCCCTGGTCCCTTTTTTCTGTTATGCCTTTTCTAAAATCGGCACCGTCATACATGACTATACAGAAATGGCACAGCGTATTGATGCCTATACAGGCGGTATCGGCTTATCGTGTCATGCCCGAACCGGTTTTGACAATGCAGGAGGTTGTATACCCATTGTTGCTTTTAACGGAAAGTGTCTGGTTCGCAACCAGGTTCAACTATTTGACATTATGGAAGAACTTTTGTTCAAATTCGATTTTTCAGATTTGGTTCGCTTAAGAAGCCTTTTTTTGGAATACCGTGCAGGCCTGGAATCGACGATTGTGGAAAACGGTCACAGGTTGGCTATGTCCATGGCATCAAGAAATTTTTCTCCGGCAAGTGCACTTAACGAAGCCTGGCACGGAATTCAGCAGCTTCAAACCATAAAGACGATAACTGACGACCTTACCGACGAAAAACTGAAATCCGTCTCTGAAAAACTATCCGTTATCAGTAAAACTCTTTTTACCGGTAACAACTTTAAAATGGCGCTGATTGGTGAAGAACAATCGATTTCAACAGCTTTTTCAGCCACGGAATCAATACAAAATTTACTTGAACAAGGGCCGGAATCATTAAAGTCGGGGCATGGATTTATTGCGCCGGAAATTGATTGTGATGATCAAATCCCCAGGGAAGGGTGGAGCACATCGTCCTCCGTTTCATTTGTCGCCAAGACTTTTGAGACGGTTCGCCTGGGACATGAAGATGCACCGGCCTTATCCGTGATAAGCAAAATTCTTAGATCATTGTATCTCCATCGCGAGATTCGGGAAAAAGGGGGGGCATATGGGGGATTTGCCGTGTACAATTCGGAAAACGGGCTGTTTTGCTTTGCTTCTTACAGGGATCCGCATATCGTTTCTACCCTAAAAACATATGATAATGCTTGGGATTTTATAAAATCCGGCAATTACAGCGATGAAGACATCAAAGAGGCAATCCTCCAGGTGTGCTCTGATATTGACAAACCCGATCCGCCGGGAACCGCGGCCAGAAAGGCATTTTTCAGGAAGATCGTTTTCTTATCAGATGAAAGCCGTGAACAATTCAAGCAAAGGCTTCTTACGCTGACCCGTAATCAGGTCATGGACGTTGCCCAAAAATATTTCGATGACAACAACGAAAAACAGGCGGTGGCGGTGATATCGAACGAAGACAGATTGAAAGCGGCAAACAGGCAGCTTGGGAA
>JASFLX010000342.1:0-3337 GCA_050117895.1 Desulfobacterales bacterium
TTTCCGCCAATACGAGTTCGAGCTCCAGAAATGCAACCATTACGGTAGCCGGAAAGACCCACACGGTGAGTCAGGCCGGGGTACCGTGCACCTATTCCATTTCACCGACAAGCAATTCATTTACGGCCAGCGGAGGCACCGGCAGTATCAGCGTGACCTCGTCGGCAAGTGACTGCACCTGGAACGCCACAGAAGGTGTGAGCTGGATAACGATCACATCCGGTACCAAGGGCAGCGGCAACGGAACGGTAACCTATTCGGTTTCCGCCAATACGAGTTCGAGCTCCAGAAATGCAACCATTACGGTAGCCGGAAAAGCACACACGGTGAGTCAGGCCGCGCCGCTGCCGGACTATACAATCACCAGCCTTTCGCTTAGCACTGATTCTGTTTTGGCAGGACTTACGGTTAACGTGACTTATACGGCCAGGAACCAGGGCGGCCCGCCAAGCAATTGTGTGAACATGGCAATATTTTTGTCGACAAATTCTACGATAACCACCTATGATACACAACTTGTAAAATGGGGATTGCCGAATTGTAATCTGAATGCTGGCCAAAGCATCACACAGACCTGGCAGGTTACGATTCCAGCCAACACAGCAACTGGTTACTATTATATTGGAATCATTGCTGACGTGGACCAATACGAGACTGAATCCAACGAGGGTAACAATACGGCTGCGAGACAGATATACGTTTACCAGCTACTCTAAATCATCGACTTACGGGAAAACCGGAGGCTTGTTTCGTGAATCGCTCAAAGCGGTCATTCAACATGAGAATCTTGAAGGTGGCCGATATTAAAATAATGTTATCTGGTCAATTTGTTTATCAGATTCTTCCTGATCTATCTAATATAGTTACGGATAGTATCTTTTTCTGATGTGGCCGACAACCTGTGAGATTGTATGTCTGGGTGGTATGAGTAACAGTTTGTTTACATGATCTTCTATAAGATGGCCTTATAAAGATAAAACTTTGGTCTAATTATAGCAGGCAAGTTTTCTGAAAACTTCACCCAGATATTTTTTGAGTTGGCCGTATATTACTTTTTTTCCGATATTTCGGAATTCAAACCAAATGGTATTTGGAAAATCCCGATGTTGTGTGAATTAAACTTTTAAAATGATTCATTGAGAGCATTGTTGGGAAAACTATTGGAATCAATTACAGCGAGCCAGACAAATCATGTAGGAACTATTTGGTGGATTCAAAAATTGATATACTCCAACGTCTATGCACCTAACCCTGATTTCAGGTCACTGCAACAGAGTAAAATTTGAAAAAGTCATAGGGGACGTTGATGCAGAACGTGCACAACTTATTAATACAATATTTTTTAAAATTGAACTTTTCACTATATGGCCGTATCTGATTAGCGATGTAGGGCAGCCCTGATCAAGTCGAGAATGAGAATTCATATCAAATTAGAAAGAAAATATGCGTCTAAATTCATAATGATACATACACAAATGCCTCCCAACGGATAAGGATTTTCTGATTTCTGGTTACTTGTTGTAACATAGTGAAGATCCCGATTGAACGGGTATGCTGGTCCGAATGAAGTTCACCCCGTGAAACCTATGGTCTTTTCTGTTTAACTGGGGCGGAGATCCCGTTTCAGCGGGGATAAAAGTTGCTGGAGACATTCACTTGTCATAATCATTCATGATTTCTGGAAAAGTATGCACAGCATACAAGGGGATGTTGCATATTTTCCCGTCCTTTTTCAAATTCAGAAGCGTTGTCCTGAACAATGCCGGTGGGTTGAACTGGGTGTCGTAGGAAAGAAGGCTTTTACTTTTTGGGCTAATGCCGGCTTTGGCCTCCAGTGGGTGAATGCTTCTTTGGATTTCACACAAAAAGTCCAATTCAGCCCTTTTGCCTTTACTGGTCCAATAATATAGATCGATTTTTTTATCCGACTTAAGTTGCTGGGCTACATAGTTTTCTACGAATGCGCCTTTATATTCATTGAAAAGATGGTTGCCTTGAACCAGCGATTTTGGAGGTATGCCTGCCATAGCCGCCAAGATGCCGACGTCCAGGATAAATACCTTAAAATTGTTTGGGTTCATAAAGCCCTTTAAGGGTGAACTGGCTGTGGAGACCTGGTAGGATTTGTAAATGAGTCCGGCGTCTTCCAACCATTGAATGGAATTTTCGTACTCCCTGGCCCGGGCGCCTTTCCGAATAGCTGAGAAGATAAACTTTTTATTTTCTCTGGACAAATGAGCAGGAATTGAATTCCATATCAGACCCAATTTTGGAATGTCAGACGTGTGTGCGTGCTTAGAAAAGTCGAGCAGATAAGAATTAATAATTTCCTTCTGGCGCTCCCTGGACTCTGCTAAATCTTGGGTTTCGGTAAAACATCTTAGCGGTTCCGGCATTCCACCGACAAAAAAATACTTTTTCAACCAGTCAAGAAGCTCATTGTGAAATGGCTCTGGAAACGGAGAAACCTTTTTTTGAGTCTCAATCAACCGCCTTAATTCGGATCTTTTCACTGCGTCTAGAAATTCCATAAAGGTCATTGGATATATATCCAGAAAATTCACCTGGCCCACAGGAAATGATCTTGGGCGAGAAAGCCTGATACCGATGAGTGAACCCGCGGCAGCGACATGATAAGAACCCGCCTGTTCTCTAAAGTATTTCAGGCTGTTCAACGCATAATTGGATGCCTGTATTTCATCGAAAATGATCAGATCCTGTTCAGGGGCTATTTCCCTGCCAATGTAAATTTCCAAATTAGCGATAATGCTGACCGGATCCAATTTTTGCCGAAAAAAATCGTCGAGCGCAGGATTTTCCTCAAAATTAAAATATGCGACCTTATCATATTCCCTGTGCCCGAATTTTTGCAAAATATACGTCTTGCCTACCTGGCGCGCACCTTTCAATATCAGAGGCTTGCGCCGTTTGGACGTCTTCCACTTTAGCAATTTTAGATAGATATCACGTTTCATAATCCATATTATAGGACCCTATAGAAGATGTTGTCAAGACTTTAAGGCCGTATTTGTGAATAATGTCACATTTTATGCGCGAAAAATGTGATTATTACCTCTATTATGGGCCGAATAGTGTGAGAATGTACAGGTAATCGAAAGGTTATCCCGATTCTGGATCAGACACTGGATAACTCCGAAAACGCAGGGGCTTCATATTCTTGGACTCCAACAAGCTGCAGGGTATTACGGCGAAGGCGAATAAATTATCGGCCCATGGTATTGATCAGCAACACTTTCGGTATTAGTTTAGTATCGATCCATAAATGGTCTTTTTGCCCAATCTCTTCGTTATGCTTAAAAAATAATCCTCAGAATAT
>JASFLX010000343.1:0-3323 GCA_050117895.1 Desulfobacterales bacterium
GATTGCCAAAAAGAAAAATATGAACCTTGAAGTTGCACTCATCGAAAAGGGAGCGGAAATCGGATCGCATGCGTTGAGCGGCGCCGTCCTGAAACCTGTCGCCTTAGAGGAACTGATTCCGGACTTCTTGGAAAAACAGTGCCCCATCGAAGCAACCGTAACAAAAGACGAATTCTATTTTTTAACCCCCAAAAAACAGTATCGAATTCCCATTATTCCGCGATACATGCATAACAAAGGCTTTTTTATTATCAGCCTTTCTAAGTTTACAAGATGGCTTGGCAATATTGCCGAAGACCTTGGTGTAAACATTTTTCCTGGTTTTGCAGGTAAAGAAGTGCTTTATGCCAAAGATCAAAAAACCATAACCGGAGTACGTACCGGTGATAAAGGCCTTGAGAAAGACGGAAAGCCCAAAAGTAATTTTGAGCCCGGCATAGATTTGATGGCAAAGGTTACGGTATTCGGCGAAGGGGCAAGGGGAAACCTGATACAGGATATTTCGCAAAAACTGAATCTCTTTTCCGGAAAAATGCCGCAAGTATTTGAAACCGGAATCAAAGAAGTTATCCAGCTTCCTGAAGATAATTATTTTACCTCCAGCCGGGGGAACGAAATCCATACCCTTGGATATCCTCTTGGCTTAAACACGCCGGGCGGCGGCTTTATCTACCAAATTAAAGATAACAAGGTCGCTCTGGGGTTTCTCGTAGGGCTCTGCTATGAAGATTCCGGGCTTGATATTTATGATGAGTTCATAAAATTTAAACAGCATCCCTTTGTGGCCGGTATACTCAAGGACGGCAAAGTCCTTGAACAGGGTGCCCGAACGGTTTCAACCGGAGGCTATTTTACAATTCCCCAACTGGCCGTTGATGGCGGTGTATTTGTTGGCGGCAGCGCAGCAATGCAGAATACTCCCGGGCTGAAAGGTATTCATGTATCCATGAAATCGGGCATGCTGGCGGCTGAAGCAATCATAAATGCTGTTGAAAAAAACAATTTTACCCGGGGAACCCTTGGCGTTTACCATGATCTGTTTGAAAAAAGCTGGGCAAAGAAAGAAATTTTCGAGGTTAGAAATTTTTCACAGGCTCTGTCAAAAAAAGGCCTGATTAAGATTATCCATCTTGGAGCCCAGTATCTTACCAAGGGACGGGGCATATATGACAACATGCCGATTAAACAAGATTACAAAACATTAAATCCTGTAAAGGAGAACGGAAATAATATTCGAACGGCCCCTGAAAAAAAGACATTGGACGGCGTCTTATATGTTGATAAACTTACCGGCGTCTATCTGTCCAAAACCATGCACAGGGAGGATCAACCCAGCCATATTATCATCCATGATCCAGACCTTTGCGTTACGGATTGTTATGAGACTTATCAGTGTCCCTGCACCAGATTTTGTCCGGGTGACGTATATGAAATCGAAACGGATCAAAAGACATCACTACGCCGGATCAAACTGAACGCGTCAAATTGTCTTCACTGCAAAACCTGTGATATTAAGGATCCATACCGGAATATAACATGGACCTGCCCGGAAGGTGGGGAAGGGCCTGGATATACGGTGCTATAATCTTCCTTTCCTTAAAATAGCGACCAGAAGCCATATCCCCATGATTGCAGCGGCCAGAAATCCGACAATCCCTAATAAGGATATGTCATAAAAAAGGGGAGGCACTTTGGAGATAACAATAAGAGCCGACCCGATAATCAAAGCGGCAATGATAATTGAAAAGGATATCCTGTTGCTTATCTGGTCGTATGTAGACAGCATTTTATCCAAACCCTTATGTTCAAGGTTAAGAGAAAGTTTCTGCTGTTTGATCAACCGGGTGATCGATAGGATATCCTTAGGGAAATTCTGTAAAAATTGAACCAACTCTATGGCAAGTTTGAAGATATCACCTCGAATCCTCTGGGGAGACAGTCTGGCAAGTTTTATCTCTTTTATAAACGGTTCTGCCTGCTTTATCATATCAAAGTCCGGATCGAGCATGAGTCCCACACCTTCTACAGCACTGAAAGCCTTTAGCATGAGGAAGATATCCGGAGGAATCCTGAGGCGATGCTGGAAAGCCAGTTCAAGAAGATTGTGCAGCAATTTTCCGATTTTAATATCTTTTAAAGGTTTATAAAGATGCCGGCCCATGAAATCGGCAACATCCTTTTCAAGCAACCGGATATCGGGATCTTCATCCCAATAGGTTAATTTCAAAAGTGCCTGCGTTGCCCGAGATTCATTCCGCATAACGACACTTTCGACCAGATCGCTAAAGTCTTCTCTGGTACGCAGGTCAACAGATCCTGTCATACCAAAATCGAGCAGACAAATCACATTGTCGGGGAGTACAAAAATATTTCCGGGATGCGGGTCGGCATGAAAAAAGCCATGTTTAATTGTCTGTTTTAAAACAATATCTGCACCACGATCGGTAATTATTTTTCTGTCAAGGCCTGCTTTTTCCAGCCGATCGATTTCAGATACCTTGATTCCGTCCACAAGTTCAGTCGTCAGTATGGATTCAGTTGTTGTATCCCGAAAAACTTTTGGGACATAGATGGTAAGATCATTTAAAAAATTACGTGCAATCCGTTCCATACTTGTTGCTTCAACGGTATAATCAATCTCCTTTTCAAGCGTTTTGGCAAATTCCTCAACAATTTTTACCGGTTGATGTAGAGACATCTCTTCTATATGACGTTCCATAAGCGTTGCCAGATGAAGCATAATTTCAAGGTCGACTTCTATGATCTTTTTAATGCCCGGTCGCTGAACCTTAACCGCCACTTCTTCGCCATCCTTCAATATTGCCCGATGGACCTGCCCTATGGAAGCTGACGCAAGGGGAGCTTTTTCAAAAAATTCAAAAATATCTTCCGGTGCCCCCCCCAGTTCTGATTCAATAATCTTGCTGACTTCACTGAAAGGGCTGGATGGCACATTATCCTGGAGTTTTGACAATTCTTTTATGAAATCGACTGGCACAAGATCGGGACGGGTGGAAAGAATCTGGCCAAATTTTATATAAGTGGGCCCCAGTTCTTCACAAGCCATTCTTACTCTTTCCGCTCTGGAAAGCTTTTCAAGGCGGCTGCGGCGATTTTTTGAAATCAGCTGAAGACCAATTTCAATGTACTGCTCAATCTTTAATAGTTCTATCAGATCTCCAAAGCCGTACTTAAAAAAAACGGCTAAGATCTGGCGATAACGAGCAAGATGGCGGTATGTTCGGCCAACCACACCTATTTTTCTTATACTAAGCATTGGGTAAGCATTTTGTTATACTTAGTGCCTGAACGAAAACTGTCTT
>JASFLX010000344.1:0-3322 GCA_050117895.1 Desulfobacterales bacterium
GCAAAATCATAACCTATAAGAGCGGACACAACGACTGCCCTCCGAATTGGGACACCTTCTGGCGAGATATCGAAACATTTCTACAGGATTCCGACCTTATTAAACATTCTCGGGAAACTCCAGTGAAATAGATCTCATCTTTTTGCTTGGCGGAAAATTTGTCAATGGAATTTCAATATGGCCCGTTGGCGAATCAACTATTGATTTACAAATAAGATTCTTTTAATGAGTATACTCAAGAATAATATTTGTCTGTTTGTACGTTGGGGTTACAGGAGGATCTTGTTGATTTTTTTCCACAGGTCTGAAGGCTCTGGCAGTTTTTTTCCGTCTATGCTAAGCACCGGCACCGCCCCAATCAAAGAGTTTGTAATTATTATCTGATCAAAACCAAACACATCTTTTAAAACCAATTTTTTGCTTTCTATGGTAAAGCCCCACCCGGTAAACAGTTTACAAACCTCCGTATCCATAATGCCCGGCAACACATGCAAAGAAACCGGTTTGGTTACGGTGTTGTCCTTTATCAGCAGTATGTTGGCCGTGTGGGTTTCGGAAACCGTATGATCCGGATTTAATATCAATGCCTCGTCGGCGTTTTGGGCCTTGGCCCATTTTCCGGCCAGAAAATAATATAGATAATTCAATGTCTTATGATCAGCCAGCGGGGTTTGGCGCGGGTGCGGATATACCGCCAGATTTAATCCTTTCACCTTTTTTTCTGCCAGGCGATGGGTATATGGCCGGGCGGTAACCAGAAGGGTGTGGTTAAAAGGAGGGGTTTCCCTGTCTCCTTTGGATGCAATCATCTTTACGGCTGCGGTTTGATCACTCAGTCTGTTTTGGACAATCACCTGATTGATAATTTCATCCCAGGTCAAATCCGGCGGTTTTTCATCAAAAAGATGTTCCCAGGTATGATTAAATCGATCAACATGCGCAGCAAGGTGCCCGGGGTTCCCCTGGTCAACCCGGATGGTTTCAAAAAACCCGTACCCGTATTGAAATCCCAGATCAGTAACCGGTATACCGGCCTGATCTAAAGGTTCGAGGGCGCCATTGATCCATACATAGTCTTTATTCGCAGATTGATTTTCTTTCCCTTTAAAAACCTCCATCAGTGTCCTGCCTTTATGTAAAGTTTCTTCATATTCATCCAGTGGATCAGAGTCGTATACAATACCACCGCCCACCGAGAAGACAATTTGCCCGTCGTATATGGTGGCGGTCCGTATAGCTATGGATAAATCCATGGTGTCGTGGAAACTGATGTAGCCGATGGAGCCGGTATATATATGTCGCCGGTCGGGTTCAAGTTCGTCTATGATCTCCATGGTTCGGATCTTGGGGCAGCCGGTGATGGACCCGCCGGGAAAAGTTGCCTTGAGAAGGTCAACAGAATCGCGGCCCTGATCCAGCCTTCCCTCGACAATAGATACCAGGTGATACACATTCTGGTAAGCTTCCAGTCTTTTGTGCTTCATGACACGGACCGAACCGACCCGGCAGACCTTTCCAATGTCGTTTCGCAACAAATCGACAATCATTGAAAGTTCGGCATCATCTTTTTTGCTTTGTTTTAGCTCCCGCCTGAGCTTTTTATCTTCCACCGGTGTTCTCCCTCGGGGTCGGGTCCCCTTAATCGGTCTGGTTTCAACGTGTTGGCCGGTTTGCAGTAAAAACCGTTCCGGAGATGTGGAAACAATATGGTGGTTACCTGCATGAATATAAGCAAAAAACGGGGCCGGATTGTTATGATAAAGTGTTTTGAACAGACTGAACGTATCCCCTTGAACATCCATTTCAAAACGCTGAGACATATTGACCTGATATATGTCTCCTGCTGCAATGTATTCTTTGATTTTCTTAATGGCATTCATGTAACCGGCCTGGGTGAAATTCGACTTAAATCCGCCGGCATCTCCTCTAAAATTCCCGTATTCAGGCGGTCTGTCAGAAATGATACGTTTAAATGAATCCAGATCGTTCCCTAAATTGCTTCGTCCGGCCAAGTTACGTTCCGGTATACAAAGCCGAGTCGTATCCTTGATTTTATCATGGACAACGATAATTGATGGCGCCATAAAATATACATGCGGCAGGCGGAGTCTGTCTATGGATGTGCGCGGTAGTTTTTCCAGGCAGTCTTTAAGGTCATAAGCCAGGTATCCAAGGAGACCGGCATATATGGGTTTCGGCAAATCAGATGGATCCAGGTCAAGATCGTTCAGGCGGAAGGCGTTTAATATCATGCGGAGGGTATCAAAGGGATCGCCCATAAAATCAAACCGTTGATTTTCAACCGTAAGGGTCATGTTACGACCCCGTCCCGAAAATACCAGCCATGGCTTTGCCCCGAGAATATGGTGTCTTGCAGAATCAAGATCACCCCCGCTCATCAGAACCGTTGTACCGGGCATGGATGCAAACCGGGCTGAAAAATCCATAAACGGTTCGGACAAAGAAACAGGCTCGGTATAAATACCGGCTATATGTCCGGCGGCTTTTTTGATTTCATCCATAAGTTGTTAAAATGAAACTGCTTTAATTCCATAATCCGCATGACGCATTCCGGAATTCGAAATCGTCAGCGGTCCCAGATTCAGAAAATTTTCCACCAGCAAAAAGCCGTTTTCCGTAAGAAAACTCTCAGGATGGAATTGAACCCCATGAAGAGGGAATTCAGGATGAGACATTCCCATGATGACACCATCCGGACTGCGAGATGTTATGACAAGCTCGCTCTGACGGAATTCCACCATCAGCGAATGGTAACGGGCTGCCGGAAAGGGTGAGCATATTCCTTGAAAGATGCCAGAGTTGTTGTGCTGAATCATACTGGTTTTGCCGTGCATGGGCACCGGAGCCCGGACCGTACGTCCGCCAAAAGCTTCATTCATACATTGCATACCCAGACATACGCCAAAGATGGGAAGTTTGTCGAAAAAATTTTTAATTAAATCGATTGAAATCCCGGCATGAGAAGGATCTTTGGGACCGGGACTGATGAGAACATAGTCAGGGTTGAGCCTCGTAATCTGCTCAATGGTTATCAGATCACTTCTATACACTTTGATGTCAAGATCATAGTGCATAAACATCTGGACGAGATTGTAAGTAAAAGAGTCGTAATTATCAATGACAAGCAGCTTGGCCATACCCAAATCCCCAAATTCAGAACTCCTGACCTATGTATGTATTTTCGAGGTGTTATGAAAGCTCGGTCGTAATTTCAGATGCAACAATTTGAACATCGAACGCTCAACATCGAACGTTGAATAAGGATATCGCTTCGCTCCATTAGATTATAAAATTGAAACAC
>JASFLX010000345.1:0-3317 GCA_050117895.1 Desulfobacterales bacterium
TCCTGGCTTAGAATTCGCTGGGATGACGGCACGACCTGGTTGAAATAGTGGTTTTGAATAGTACTCAACTTGAAAGTACCTATAGAGTATTACGGTACAAAGAAGATATGGGACGCTCGTGAAATGTTGACAAGTTACAATTTGAGGGGTCTCATGGGGTCGGACCAAACAACTAAGATTCAAGCGGCTAAGATTACGTGATAAGTTTTACAGGTAGTCTCGATATTCGTCTTTAGAAGCCCGGTTTTTAATTTAAAAAGAACCTTTTAATATATTTATGACAAGTGATGATATCGTAATCCGACTCCAAGAAACAAGAAATTGATACAGGTGGATCATTGCGATATTCCAAATAATAAAAATCTAACCAGACGCTGGAGAATCGACCCGGAAAATGCTGTCGCGTTTCCGCCTGTCTCACATCCCCGTTCGAGGAAAAGGAAAATACTATTCGAAATAAATCCAAAGCGATCGCTCTGTTTGTTGTCCTGATATTCCTGTTTTGCTCTCTGGTCTTTGCTGACAAACAGACAAACGAGAGAGTGCTTGTTCAAGACAATACCAGCTTTGCCCTTGATCTCTATCAGACGCTTAGCGCCTCCGATAACAACTTATTCTTGTCGCCCTATAGTATCTCAACTGCTCTTGCCATGACATATGCGGGTGCCAGAAGCGAAACAGAAAATCAAATGGAAAAGGTAATGCATTTTTCGCTGCCACAGGACAAACTGCACCCGGCTTTTTCAGAACTTCAGGAGTCGTTAGAAAAAATACAGATAGAAGGTAAAGTTCAGCTTTTTATCGCAAATTCCCTGTGGCCGGACAAGGAATATCCTTTCAGGAAAGAATACCTGGGCCTGGTAAAGAAAAATTACAAAACAGAAGTCACCGCTCTTGACTTCAAAAGACAGTCGGAAAAGGCTCGAATTACCATCAATACATGGGTTGAAGACAAAACCAGAGATAAGATTAAGGAACCAATCCAGCGAGGAATTCTTAATGAGTTAACACGATTGGTCTTAGTCAATGCGATCTACTTCAAAGGCAACTGGGCTAGCCAATTCGACAATGAAGAAACCTCAAAAATGTTGTTCAAGGTTTCTTTGGACAAAACAGTCAAAACTCCCATGATGCATCAAGAGGGGCAATTTGGTTACTGGACGGACAAAGACCTTCAAGTATTGGAAATTCCCTATATAGGCAAGCAGCTATCCATGATTGTCTTTTTGCCGATAAAAGTCGATGGGCTTTCACAACTCGAGAAAAAAGTGAATATTGAGAACCTGAGAATTTGGACTAGCCAGCTGCGTACGCAAAAAGTGGACATCTGGCTTCCGAAATTCAAGCTAACCTGTGAGATTAGATTAGATAAGGCCCTCCAAAAAATGGGTATGGTTGATGCATTCATCGAGGGTAACGCGGATTTTTCACATATGGTCGGAACAGACTTATTGTATATTTCAGCTGTTTTGCACAAGGCATTTATTGATGTCAACGAGGAAGGAACTGAGGCCGCTGCTGCCACGGCCGTGGTGAGTTTCGGAAGAGGATTTGAGCAAAGTTATACGTTTCGTGCTGATCATCCGTTCTTGTTCCTGATTCAGGAAAACCAGACCGGAAGTATATTGTTTTTAGGACGAGTAATTGATCCAATAAAGACCGGAGAATAAGACGCTCAACTAAGAAAATCTGGAAAAAAATGTCGAAGACGCTTAAATTTTACTGATACCTTTGCTGACAATTCTTTTCATTAACAGTGGTTATTGCAAACCCGCAACAGATTTCGTAGAGACTGCTCGCTCTAAAATTGGGAAGACCATCATGTATGATCCAAGCTATCAAGTATTAGACTATCCAAATGGTGACTTGCCCATCGATCGAGGCGTTTGCACGGATGTCATCATCCGTCGAACATTAAATTGCAGCCGACCATTTTACGGCGACGGCTGAATTCAACCTTTAGGAGAAACTCCATGCGAAAACTTTTAACCTTAGTTACACTTATATTACTTTTTTCCTCGGTTACCTGTTTTAATGAAAAAACGTTGGCCCCTTCTAATTCTATTTTAATCCTTGAGCCTTATCGTCATAGTGAAACCTGGGTATTCGACGACCCTGCCACCGGACTTGTTCGTGAGCCATTCGTTGAAGGCATTCCAGTAATGATTGATTATTTAGTAAAAGATATACCCCATGCAAATAATGGATTTCGCATGTTGTTCTCCGCAAAACCATTTCCCGGGTACATGATGAAAGTGATTTGGCGGCGTGCTGAGTCAGGAGGTAATTGGTATTATTCGGAAGAGCTAAAAATGGAAGGTTGGCTCTGTCCGGCATTGTTTAAGTATTTTAAGGAAGCGCCAAAAGAGATTTACGTAAAGGCAGAGGAAAAATCCTCTTAACCTTTGGTTGGTGAGGTACGGATGGGGATCGCGGCTCCTAAAGCAATCGTTATTCACATTTTTGATATCTGCTATTAAAAGATCGAAGACGGAAAAAAGAACACAACATATAATTTTCACATCTTACAATAAGGTCATGAAAGAATTAAAAAAGACTTTTTCTCTTTTGATTGTTATTTGGATAATTCGCGCTCTAGTTTCTTTTGAATTTATATGTTATGCTCAGGACAAAAATATCGTTAAAAACCAACCTCATAGACGTTCTTTTGTTGGGAGTTGGGATGAAAAGAAATCCACAGAAATCATAGCGAATATCTGCAAAAGATGGACTTACAATAAAAATATAGAAGATTACTCTATTAAGAAGCCCTTATCCTTTTATAAAGACGGCATTCAGAAACGATTCATTCAAATTTCTATAAATGGTGAGAGTTGCCATTTTTGTCCCGGTTTAATTGGTGCCGTAATTTTCTCGGAAAGAAATGGCCGCTGGGAGGTTGAGTTTGAAGATGAAACTTTCGCTAAATTTGGTTGTTATGGTGTGCCGCCTGAAGCCAAATTGATAAAAATCGGTTCGGATCGATATGGACTTCTGTTTCAGTGGATGCGAAATGCACAAGGAGGTAGTTCCATAAATTATGTTGCCTTGATCGATCTCGGATATAAAGAGTATACATTGATATTAGGGGAAGAACTTTATCAAAAAGAAATAAGTCCAAAACCTGTTATTCCAAAGGTAAAAGTGGCCACATCTAAAAATATGGATTTCTATAACATAAAAATCAAATCAAGAATCTACAAGTACAGAGGAGGGAAATACAGGGTACTAGACCAATAGGTCGGAATTTGAAATCTAAAGATATAAAAGAAATGATGATGATATCTAAACAACAGAAAGACATGCAATTTAAATCA
>JASFLX010000346.1:0-3311 GCA_050117895.1 Desulfobacterales bacterium
CTCCTGTGCCCTAAGCACTGCAGCGGTATCGGTGGTAAAATAAGGATTGCCGGTACCGGCTGCAAATATCACCACCCGCCCTTTTTCAAGATGTCGGATCGCCCTCCGGATGATGAACGGTTCGGCTACCTCATGCATTGAAATGGCGCTCTGGACACGAGTCATAATCCCATTTTCTTCCAGAACATCCTGCAACGCCAGACTGTTAATCACCGTGGCCAACATTCCCATGCGGTCGGCAGAAACTCTGTCTATACCATATGAAGCAGCGGCAATCCCTCTGAAAATATTACCACCACCCACCACTATGGCTATTTGAACTCCAAGATCAAATACCGAGTGGACTTCTTCAGCCACATATTTTATGACATCAGGGTTTATTCCAAAATTCTGATCACCCATCAATGCTTCACCACTCAGTTTCAATAGAACCCTTTTGAATTGAGGCATTGTCAACGTTTATTCCTCACCTATTTTAAACCTTGCGAAACGTTTGATTGTGATGTTTTCGCCGATTTTTGCAATCATATCTTTTAAGAGATCTTCAATGGTTATATCAGGCTCACGAACATAAGCCTGATTCATCAGGCAGTTGTCCTTAAAAAATTTGTTAAGCTTGCCTTCTACGATCTTGTCTACTATTTTTTCAGGCTTGCCCATTTCCAGGACCTGTGCACGGTAAATTTCTTTTTCTTTGTCGATGGTTTTCTTAGGAACATCTTCTTGCCGTATACCTACAGGATTTGTTGCGGTAATATGCATGGCAATATTTTTTGCAAATTCTTTGAAAGCTTCATTTTTTGCAACAAAATCGGTTTCACAGTTAATTTCGACCAGAACACCCAGTTTGCTGTCCATATGAATATAAGACTCGACGATTCCTTCCGTCGTGGCCCTTCCGGCGCGTTTGGCCGCTGTAGCCAACCCTTTTTTTCTTAAAAAATCGACCGCCTTGCCCGTATCTCCGTTACATTGGGAAAGCGCGTTTTTACAATCCATGATTCCCGCCCCGGTCTTTTCACGGAGCTCTTTGACCGTTGCAGCACTAATTGTCGCCATCATTATTCTCCTGTATCTTCAGCTTCAGTGGTTTCTTTCGATGCCTGACTTTCAGAATCTTCAGGGGCTTCAGTAGGTTCGGTTGCCGATGTTGTTTTTTTAATTATTTCCACAACAGGTCCCTCTGTACCATCTGAAATAACCTTTCTTTCACCCGGCTTTAATTCCGCACTAGCGGCCGCAACCTCGGATACTTCTTCCACTTCTTTGTCGGTTTCAGCCTGCTGTTTTTCAACCAGACGTTCTTTACCTTCAATACAAGCATCAGCAATTCTGGATGTGATCAGCCGTATGGCACGGATGGCATCATCATTGCCGGGTATGATATAATCAATCTCATCCGGATTACAATTGGTATCTACAATTGCAATAATCGGAATTCCCAGTCGTCTTCCCTCACGAACTGCAATCGCCTCGTTCTTGGGATCAACCACAAAAAGAGCACCGGGAAGATCATTCATGGTGCGTATTCCGCCAAGATTATTGTCGAGTTTGACCCGTTCCTTTTCAAGCTTCAGCCCCTCTTTTTTAGGAAAAAGATTGATCGATCCGTCATTTACAATGGTATTTAGATAGTTAAGACGTTCTATACTTTTTTTTATGGTCTGAAAATTTGTCAGCATCCCGCCCAGCCATCGGTTATGAACATAAAACATTTCACATCGATTCGCTTCTTCATAGATGGAATCCCGGGCCTGTTTTTTGGTCCCTACAAAAAGGAGCATCTTGCCGCCTGAAATGGTATCTACAACAAAATCATATACTGTTCTGAACATTCGAACAGTTTTCTGAAGGTCTATAATATAAATGCCGTTCCTGGCTCCAAAGATATACGGCTTCATCTTGGGGTTCCAGCGCTTTGTCTGATGACCAAAATGTACTCCGGATTCAAGTAGTTCTTTCATGGTAATATACGCCATTATTTTCTCCCTTCTTAAACGGTTTTTCCACCGCCCATATCACTCCCAAATCCAACCCCGCCATGAGACCTTTGAAAAACGTCCTCTTTTGCCCAATTCCTGTGTCCCCGATAATCGGGATCTACGCTTTGCTTCGGCAGGCTCAAATTTTAATCCTCAAAATACTCAATGTATTCCTGCGGTTAAAATTTTCGCGTTGACTCGGGGCGTCCATGCCCCTCGCCCTTACGGGCAGCTTGACAGCTGTCCAATTCTGCTATCCTGCAGAATTGTCCTTGGCCTTGAACAAAATTGAACGTTTTTCAAAGGTCTCGCCATACGGGGCACCAGGAAATGGGTCCAGAGGCGTGCGAATTATTTTGTGTCCATCCATAAACGGCATCTTTCGGCCCCCGGCGGCGTTCTCGCTCGTTTTCAATCCTCGAAACAGCGCGCTATGCCTGCGGTTGAAAACTCGCTCGGGCCTTGCCGAAAACCAAAATCTACCATTTCTGGATGGACACTAGTTAGTTCCCATCCATAAACCGTCTTTGTGCCCAATATAGATTTCTGGATGAACATAAGTTAAACTGAATTTTCTAACAAATTAAATATTGATACGCAACAATTTTTTATTACTTTATTTTCATACGGACAACACGATCGTATCCACTATAATCTTTTGTAAACACAACATGTTCATAATTTCCACATTGGTCGATAATATTTTGGACATCATTTTTTTGATCATGACCGATTTCCAGGAGCAGGCTCCCATTCCGGTTCAGATAGTGATGAGCCGTGTTAATAATATGTCTTAAACAGAAAAGTCCGTCTTTGTCGCCGTCAAGGGCCGAAACCGGTTCATACTTGTAAATTTCAGGTTGGAGACGCTCAATCTCCCGGGTGGAAACATAAGGCGGGTTTGATATGATCATATCAAATCGTTTTCTCCCGCACGTTAACGGCATAAACCAATCCCCACAGAAAAAGAATACCGTCATATCGAGACCATGTCGCTTTGAATTTTGTCCGGCCAGACTTACGGCTTCAACGGAACGGTCAGAGGCAAAATAAGTATGTTTCAATCGCATGGATGCGATGGCAAGAATTACGGCTCCGGATCCCGTGCCGAGTTCTAATATGCTTTTTGGCGCCGGTTTGACATCATAACTATTATCCTCGGGCAAAAGACTTAATGCAGCCTCGACCAGGCATTCGGTCTCGGGTCGCGGGATCAAGACATCTTTTGTGATAGCGAAATCCATGGACCAAAATTCCTTGACGCCTAAAATATATGCAACTGGTTCCCGTTCAATCCTACGCTTTATTAAAACTTTAAATTTCGAAAGC
>JASFLX010000347.1:0-3310 GCA_050117895.1 Desulfobacterales bacterium
CTTTGGCAAGCATGGCCCGGTCGATGAATTTACCACTAACGATCATGGCCTTTGAATTCGGAAAAAGCTTTTTCACGTTGGGTGGGCGGCCTATTTTGAGCGCTTCTTCAAAATCCTTTGATGTAACGGTTTTATTTCCAGACATGGTTTAACCTCCTTTTGATAAGCGTTCACGGTGAGTATAATGAACTTATGAGCAATTTATCACCTCAATGGCTTTCGCTCATTTGAGGTGTCATTCTTGATTATGGAAATTTTCTGATCTGACATCATTTAATATTTCAAGGATTTCCTTTTTGAATAAAAGAGGTGCACAAAGCTTCCCCCAGCCCATTTGAACTTGGAATAATCCGTCATAAGCGGTATCATGAAATGATTGAACCAAGTGTGGTATGTTTTGTTCGTTCAAGATTGATGCCATAAGCTGGGCCTCTATTATGTTATCCAAAATCGCAATATCTATAAATTTTTGCTCGTGGTTTTCGTTCATATCTGAATCCTGACCCGTGTGATCCCAAGCGGCTGATATTCATCTGATCTGACAAGTTAATTATCCTATCAAAATTGGTCATCTAGTCAATTATAAAAAAACGTTTAAATATTCCTTGTTCAAAATAAATTGTGTAATACATTACATAGTTATAGTGTAGTTCATTACACAACTCTTTAAAATCTTCCTTCAATATTCTTATAACTATCTGTAATATATATATATTATCAAATGGCTATAATTCGGCATGGCTTTTGCTTATATGATAGCATATCCGTATCAGCGAATACGTGCCGGAGACCACGCATATTAGGTGTAAATGTTTCCGAGTTTCTCGATACCACAGTAATACTATATATAGTTGTTTTTAGAATATTGACATACAACATATTGATTGATATGCTTTTAGATCAAAGAACAGATTTTTATATAAAATGGTTAATTGGTAAAAATTCGAATTTATCACGTTTAAGGTTTTAGGAATTAGATTTCGGTAGTTATCGTGTATGTTTTAAGCGACAACTAAAACTTAAAACCTTTGTTTAAATGGCGCTTATTTGATTTTTTAAAAGACCGTCAACGTATAAGGGTGTGCTAGGATAATGGTGAACGGGGACAAATTTTCTCGATCGATCGAACAAGGCACAGAAGACGAATACCTCAAAAAAGAAAAAGAGATTCGCAAAAAAGATCTGATCAACGTACTAAATTATGTAAATTTTCAAGACGGTACCATTTTAATAAATTTCAAACATGTCAAATATGACCAGATAATTTCCCAAAAAGCAAAACCGCTTCCTTGCCTTGGGGATAAGTTAGAGTGTGTTTGGGCGGAGCCCGACAAACTTCAACAAAAGTTAACCTCTTATAAATTCAAGGAGATTTTCGTTCCCTGTGATAAAAGACTATTATTGATAATACCGGATGATATCATCATAACGGAGGAAGGTATCCATTTCATTCTTCCGGAAGCCTGTTATGAAGTCGATGCCCGTAAACAGAGAAGGCATTTATGTAAAGGTATAAAGGCTCAGTTGATTCAAAACAGTGTCCTTTTTAATGGTGACCTTATTGATTTCAACCCGGTGTCCTTCCATGTTGAAATAACGGCGGTACCTCCTCAGACATTCCAATGGATTGATTCAGAAACCCCGGTAAATTTGATTTTTTCCAACGAATATGAAACGCTGTATTCAGGAGAATGCAGAATCGTTAAGCAAAACTTGGGTCAAAAAAAAAGAAAGTATATTATAGAACCGTTAAGCCGTCAAATTCGAAGGTTTAAACAAAAAGAATTTCGGAGTACACGCCATGAACTGATCCCGTCACCCAATATTTTTTTTAAGCACCCTTTTACAAAAAAAAATAACAATCTTAAGGTGTTTGATATTTCCGGGTCTGGTTTATCGGTGGAAGAAGATACATATAATGCGATTCTTTTTCCGGGCCTGATCATACCTGAATTGGAAATAAACTTTGCAAACAGCTTTATAATCAAATGTAAAGCCCAGGTTGTTTATAAAAAAATTGTGGATGAAGAAAAGAAAAACAATTGGGCCAAATGCGGTCTGGCCATACTCGACATGGAATTGGAAGACCACGGTAGACTTTCAGCGATACTCCATCAAGCAAAAAATAGAAGTTCTTACATTAGCAATATCGTGGATCTGGATGACCTTTGGAACTTCTTTTTTAAATCAGGTTTTATTTATCCAAAAAAATATGCCTTTCTTCAGGCAAACAAGGATAAAATAAAAGAGACTTATAAAAAACTTTACACCCAGAAGCCAAAAATAGCCAAGCATTTTATTTATCAAGATAAAAGTCGTATTCTCGGCCATATGGCCATGGTTCGTTTTTATGAAAATGCATGGTTGATCCATCATCATGCTGCAGACCGATCAGTCTCACGTAGAGCCGGTGTGGCTGTGCTGGACCAGATTGGCCGGTTTATTAATGATTCCCATCGGCTGGGTTCAATCCAAATGAATTTTGTTTTCTGTTATTTCAGGCCTGAAAATAAATTTCCCAACCGTGTTTTTGGAGGAGTAACCGGAAACACAAAAGATCCAAAAGGTTGCTCGCTGGATACCTTCGCCTATTTTCATTATCAGAAAATATTTAATAGTGAATTGAAGTTGTCGGAGCCGTGGAAATTAATTGAAACCCAGCCTGAAGATCTTTTGGAGTTGAAAAATTTTTATGAGTATTCGTCAGGCGGTCTTATGTTGAATGCTCTGGAACTCGAACAGAGTTCGAGGAATCTTGATGAACTGTCAAAGGAATATCAAAAACTCGGTTTAAAAAGGGAAAGACACATTGTTTCACTGAAAAAGGACGGCAGACTCAAAGCAGTGGTTGTTATAAATATTTCAGATATCGGTTTAAACCTTGCCGATCTGACCAGTACGATTCAGGTTATGGTTGTTGATCCGGATGATTTTACAAAGGAAATTTTCCATTTAATGGTTTCTGAGCTCTCTACAAAATTTGAGCAGAATGAGATACCCGTACTTCTTTATCCTGTTGAATATGCTGAAAACCATTCCATACCCTATGAGAAACTATATAATCTTTGGGTATTGAATATGCAGTATACGGATCATTATTTCAGGCATCTTAAAGGGTTGCTTGGAGGGGATGGTTAAATATCTTGGAAATTCTATCCCGCTTTTCCCATATGGATCGTTTGCAAATGCAGATGAACCTTTTACTCTTTATTTTCTTTTTCCACATGGAGCATTGTTTCTGACCCTATTTCAATTTCTTTTGTTTTTCTTCTATTTCTTATTCTAACAATAGCGTAAGAATCTGTAGTCC
>JASFLX010000348.1:0-3294 GCA_050117895.1 Desulfobacterales bacterium
GCTCCGTAACCGACCCCGTTAAAATGTATTTGCGAGAGATGGGCTTGGTGACCCTTTTGAGCAGAGAAGGAGAGGTTGTTATTGCGAAGGAAATAGAAGCCGGTGAACAGGAAATTTTAAAAGCACTGATAGATACGACCATTGGCGTAAAATGCATTTTAGAGCTCGGGCGAAAGATTGAAAACGGTGAGTTGCGTCCAAGACGAGTATTGAGGGATGTCAGGGAGATCGAAGAAGGTGATGCATATGTTGAAGAATCGATTCAAATCGAAAATTATTTAAAAACCGTACATTTAATTAAAGCTATTGATGATGAAAACACAGCATACAGAAATAAACTTTTTTCTTCTAATCTGGATCTTGATGAAAAGCGTCGTATAAGAAGGTGTGTCTCTCGCAGGAATAAAAAAATTTTCGATCTACTAAAAGATTGGCGGTTTGAAATAGGAATTTTAGATAAAATCGATAAACTGATCAGGGAGCAAATCGAATGGATGGATTCCATGAATCGAATGATCTTGATGTGTTCGGATACACTTAATGTATCCGTAACAGAGATTCGTTCCAACCTTAAGACCAAGAAAAAATTTAGTAAATGGCTCAGTTCCCGCAGTGAACTATCCAAAGATGAGATTGCTGTATTATATAGAGATCTTAAAAATATTCAGAATCAGCTTGCAGAAAGGGAATATGCCATCAAGGCAAAAAACAGGACATTAAAAAGAATTGTGTCCAGCATTGACGAAGGACGATTTAGAGCAAAGCTCGCCAAAAGTGAGTTGACCAAGGCCAATTTACGTCTGGTGGTCAGTATTGCAAAAAAATATACTAATAGAGGCCTTCAGTTTTTGGATTTGATACAGGAAGGAAATGTGGGTCTTATGAAAGCCGTCGACAAATTCGAATATCGTCGCGGCTATAAATTCAGTACATATGCCACATGGTGGATAAGACAGGCCATTACAAGGGCCATTGCCGATCAGGCAAGAACCATTCGGATTCCGGTCCATATGATTGAAACAATTAATAAACTTATCCGTACTTCCAGGTACCTTGTACAGGAACTGGGACGAGAGCCTACGCCTGAAGAAATAGCGGAAAAAATGGAAATCCCCTTATTCAAAGTGCGTAAGGTTCTAAAGATTGCAAGAGAACCCATATCGCTGGAGACGCCTATTGGTGAGGAAGAGGACAGCCATCTCGGTGATTTCATAGAAGATAAAAAGTTTATGTTGCCTTCGGATGCAGCCGTAAGTCTGAACCTGGCCGAACAGACGAGAAAGGTCCTCGCAACATTGACACCGCGTGAGGAAAAGGTTTTGCGCATGCGGTTCGGCATTGGTGAAAAGGCAGACCATACTCTGGAAGAGGTGGGTCAGGATTTTGCGGTCACCCGTGAAAGGATCAGACAAATAGAAGCAAAGGCCCTGAGAAAACTCAGGCATCCGACCAGAAGTCGTAAACTTAAAAGTTTTATTGAGAACTTAGAGCAAACTTAGCTTGACAAAAACATTTTCTGAAGTTAGATATTTCAATTTTATGTTGCCTTACGGGGCCCATAGCTCAGTTGGCAGAGCCACCGGCTCATAACCGGTCGGTCCCTGGTTCGATTCCAGGTGGGCCCACCATTTTTAATGTGAATTTTTTGGGGCTCATTTTTTCATTAGAATGATTGAACAGTAAAATGACATGATGTTATGTCACCTTTTCGGTATGATTAATATAACTTACCGGCGAAATATGCAAAATAATCAAGGCGTGGTTATCAAAAATAACCACGCCTTATTTTTTGATTAAAAGTTGAACTAAAAATATTGCCACAAAATCATAAAGACACCATGGATAAATGAATTCAGCTTTCTTTGTGCCTCGGGGCAATAATAATTGTAAAACGATATTATGGAAGCTAAAATCTTTGATATCATCCAGGCAATGGAGACAATTGCTCCCTACTGGCTTGCAGAAGAATGGGATAATGTCGGACTGCAGGTTGGGGAGAAAAACTGGCCAGTTCGATCGATCTGGATTGCTCTAGACCCTGGCCCGGATGTCGTTGATGATGCCTGCAAAAGTGATGTTGACCTTTTGATTACACATCACCCTCTTATATTTCATCCGTTAAGTTCTATCAATTTAAATTCGGCTGTCGGCTCGATCATTCAAAAGGCAATCCAGCACCGGATAGCTATATTTTCAGCTCATACCAACCTTGATAATGCAATGGATGGATTGAACGATGTACTTG
Organism: Desulfobacterales bacterium; assembly: GCA_050117895.1. Lineage (GTDB taxonomy): Bacteria > Desulfobacterota > Desulfobacteria > Desulfobacterales > UBA11574 > S5133MH16. Next base: position 2,246 of record JASFLX010000348.1, read on the forward strand.
CACGACGGATCGGGATTAAAAACCTGAAAGTGCTCGGGAAGGTCGGCACTACTGAAAATTACAAACTGGTGTTGTATGTACCTCTGGCCTATGAACAACAGGTTCTAAATTCGATTTTTGAAACAAAGGCCGGTGAAATAGGTTCGTATACATGCTGTTCGTTCAGAAACAAGGGTACAGGCACCTATAAACCGGGATCTTCATCAAAACCGTTTGCCGGAAAAGTCGGTGAAATCTCCCATGCCGATGAAATCAGAATCGAAACCGTTGTTCGAAAGAGTGATCTAAATAGCGTTATCGAACATGTCGGGAAAAATCATCCTTATGAGACCATGGCGTATGATATATACCCACTGACAGGAAATGAAGACATGCAAGGTGCCGGCCGGATCGGAGATCTTGATGAAAGCACCAAACTGATATCCTTTGCGCGATCAATTAAAGAAAAATTGGGGCTTAACTCAATAAAAATTGCGGGAAATCCTGAATTAAAAGTAAACAGAGCAGCTGTCTGTACGGGAAGCGGTTCAAGCCTAATGAGTAATTTTATTTCATCCGGAGCCCAGGTTTATATCAGCGGAGATTTGCGGTATCACGATGCCAGAGCTGTAGAAGCCGAAAATCTTGGGCTTATTGATATCGGCCATTTTGCATCGGAACATTTGATTGTCGATGTGCTTGCAGATCGACTTGAAAAGATTCTGTCTAAAGAGGGGTTTTATGTGAAAGTTGAGGCATATGGACTTGAAAATGACCCGTTTTTGATATTATAATATCTTAATATTGAACGAGTCGCGTCAACATGATTATTTCATACCCCCGAACTTATTGATAAATTACATATTCGAGACGTAACTATAATAGGTACTGGACAACATGAAAGAACAAATTTCTTTGCTTGTTAAGCTGCAGGTAATTGAGACAGAAGCCGGGAGCATCCAATCAATACTGAATGACACACAGAGTAAACTTGAAGCTTTGGATGCAGGTCTCATGGAGCATGAACGGACCATAGAAGAACAAGAGTCTATTATCGACAAGTTGAAGAA
>JASFLX010000349.1:0-3261 GCA_050117895.1 Desulfobacterales bacterium
CAAAATGCGCTTGTCCAGGGATTTAAGATATCTGTTACGGCTCTGGAAAAACATCAAAAAAGATGTGGCCAAAGCAAAACCTCCGGCACTGCTATACAAGGAGCAAAACCTTGCTTTACGATCCATACGTGACTATTTCACCCCCGATGTGACCGAAATCCTTATAGACGATGTTGCCGTATATCATGAAGTTAAAAACTTTGTTAAAATCATTTCCCCAAAACATACCAAGATCGTCAAACACTACAAAACGGACAAGCCGATATTTACAAAATACCAACTGGAAGAACAGATCGCATCCATATATGAAAGCCGGGTCAAATTAAAATCCGGGGGGTATATCATTATAACACAGACAGAAGCGCTGGTTTCCATTGATGTCAATTCAGGTAAAGCCACCCAAAAAAAATCTATTGAACAGACCGCTCTTCAGACCAATATTGAAGCAGCCGAGGAAATATCTCGTCAGTTGCGACTCAGAGATTTGGGTGGTCTTATTGTAATCGATTTTATCGACATGAGAGATCCCAAACATAAATTAGAAGTATTTAGGGCCGTCAAAAACAATGTAAAATATGACAAGGCAAAAACAAAGATCGGTAAGATTTCAATGTTCGGACTGATGGAAATGTCGAGACAGCGGCTCAGGCCCTCCATTGAATCCAGCAGTTTTGAATCCTGCAGTCATTGCGGGGGTAAAGGGCTTATACCTTCTACCGAGATGCTGGTCCTCGACTTTCTCCGCAAACTTCGTCTCGAAACCTTAAAAGATGAGATTTCGAAAGTAAAGGGGATCGTCCCGTCGGAAGTGGCCGACTATCTTTTGAATAAGAAACGCAAAGAAATTCTTGACCTGGAAATAAGGCGCAACCTTTCCATTACCATCGAGGGAGATAACTCAGTTGTCCATGGAATGAGTAAGATTATTTGTGATAAGTAAGCCGGAATAAGGCGGACTTTTACGGGTTAGGGTTCACGAAAAAATAAGTTCATAATTCAGAAAATAAAGTTTATAATAGTTATTAAAAAATTATTTTTTAACTCTTTAAGATACCGTTATTGTTATGCCCAAAAAAACTTCTCAAACATCAAGTAAAGCCATAGGAATTGTAGTCAGCTGTATAATTCTAATTATAGTTTCCGGTTTATGGTTCTGGTTAAAGAAAGACTCAAAAGTTAATACGCAAAATGAGCCTGAAAAAATTCATATGCCTCCAACAGAAAAGAGTGTCATTGATTACAATAACATCGAAAAAGATGAAGAGCTCATAGCGCTGATGAAAAAACGCAAGGCAGAATACGGAGTTGAAAAAGGGGTTGACATTATTACAAAATCAGATGAATCTTTTAAAATCGGCGATTCAACGGTCTCCATGCAGGAAATTTTGGATAAAATACGTATTAAAAGCGGCGATATTGTTGAAAGGGACATCAAGTCAAAAAAAATGGATTCACTGAAAGATTCAGAAGCATTCGGAATATACGTTGTTCAGCCTAGAGACAATATCTGGAATATACATTTTAATTTCCTTAAAGATTACTTCGCTCATAAAGGGATCTCCCTTTCACCACTTGCCGACGAACCTGAAAAGGGGGGTCAAAGCTCGGGGGTTGGTAAACTTCTTAAATTTTCTGAAAAAACAGTTAATATTTACAACATAAAAGAACGCAAAATAGATGTTGATCTTAACCTGATATATCCCTTGAGCAAGGTAGTTATCTATAATATGGACCAAATTTTTGAACTTCTGGACCTTATTGATTATGAACATGTAAATCGCATTCAATTTGACGGTGAAACGCTCTGGATACCACCCAATCAATTTGAATGAAAATTCGGATCCAGAGGCCCCCGATACACAATCATTCCTGTACTCCAGACCTACAGAAATCTGACGTATTCTTGTATCCGTTCATTGAATAATTGAGTGTGCACCTAAAATCTGCATAAATCGTGTCCATCCAGAAATGATCGTGTATCGGGGGCCTCGGTCCCTCCCGAGGCGTAAAAAATTTTTGAGAAATTGAACAAAATAATTTTCGGCATAAACGGTGACCTGACAACAAAAAGCAAAATTGTAAATAACAGACTGTTTTCATTGCCGATAAAAAGGGTTGTGTTTTTTATATTGAAATAAACATTTGACGTATGTAATGAATTGCAGTATATCAGCGCCGTTTTTTATATTTTTTAATACAAAATAAAAGGTGACGTTTACCTTTTTTGAAAATATTACCGTTTCAGTTATAATTAAATAATTTTTGTTGAGAAATCACCCCTGGGGCGGATAGAACTATAGAAAAATCGATTGGTATAAAAAAACGAAACTATTTCCATGCAAGGAGGATTTATTTTGATAAATATCGCTTATGCAATGGGCCAAGGCGGGGGGGCTGCAGGCCAAGGAGCAGGTGGATTTTCATCACTGATCCCGATTATCCTGATGTTCGTTATTTTTTATTTTTTGCTTATTCGACCCCAGCAAAAAAAGTCCAAAGAACATCGTGAAATGATAAACCGTCTTAAAAAGGGAGATCGCATCATAACCAGCGGAGGCCTTCACGGTCTAGTGACAGCCGTGAGTGAAACCACGATGACTGTCGAAATAGCTGACAAGGTCCGTGTAAAGATTGCCCGCGGTAACGTCAGCCAAGTCATCCAATCTTCATCACAGATCCAGGAATCTAAAAAAAAGAAGGGCTGATTCAAATAGCCATCCTTAATTACAAAGATTAGCTGATTTTTTTTTCTTTACGATGAGTTATGTTCAATTTTTATCCACATTTGACGCGCTTGAGCCCTGCCTCCAGAGTGGATGAGTAGCCGTCATTTTATTTTAGGCACAACCTCAGAAAAGGAAAAGATCATTGAAAAATCTCTCATGGCGTGCGGTTTCCGTTATTGCAGTTATTGTCATTGCTATTATTTACATACTACCGACCATAAAACCATCTTTATGGCCCCATAAAAAGATAAATTTAGGACTCGATCTTCAAGGCGGCATGCATCTCGCACTTGAAGTGGATACGGAAAAAGCCGTAGAAAGCACCATAGAACGTATCAGTCAGGAAATGCGAAGCCTTTTAAAGAAGGAGCACATTCGGCATACCAGCTTGAACCGTATCGATGGCAGCCGTATTTCGGTGGCGTTTCGAGGCCAAGAAAACATTGACAAATTTGAAAAACTGCTCGACAAAGAATTTAAAAATTTACGTATTCTTTCAAGATCAACCCACGACGACATCCATTCGATGATGCTG
>JASFLX010000350.1:0-3255 GCA_050117895.1 Desulfobacterales bacterium
GCTATGCCGACATTCATAAAATTACGCATTTTATCAACAAGAAAAATGCGCAAGAAAAACGGATAGCGCACATCCATTTCAATGCATTTTTACGCTTTGTTGAAACCGATGACTGCCGTCGCATTCCGCTGCTCAATTATTTTGGTGAAGAATATTCCATTGAACAATGCAATATGTGCGATAACTGTCTGGCCGGAGAAAAAGAGCTGACCGATCTCACCGTACCGGCCCAGAAATTCTTGTCATGTGTCAAGCGCACCGGTGAGGTGTTTGGAATGGGTCATATCATCGATGTGTTACGCGGTTCAAGGGCACGGAAAGTTTTAAAATTCGGTCATGATAGATTATCTACTTACGGCATCGGAAAAGAATTTTCAAAAAAAGAGTGGATGATCCTTGCACGGCAATTTCTTCACAAAAAGCTTCTGACTCAGGATATGGAATATGGAAGTCTGAAGCTTTCAGATAAGGCATGGGATGTCTTTCAAAGCAGAGAAACGGTGTTGGGTCATTTAAAAAAACAAGATGACGATAAGGAGGTCGAAAAAGAATCAAAAATAAAATCCACACCGGACCATGATAAAGATCTGTTTGAAATTCTGCGGAAAAAGAGAAAAAATCTTGCTGACGACGCAGGGGTTCCCCCTTATGTCATTTTTTCAGACAGAACCTTGATTGAAATGGCTTCATATTTTCCTCGAACCATGGAAAGTTTCCTGGATATTCATGGTGTAGGCATTGTAAAACGCGAAAAATACGGATCGATTTTTCTCGGCCTTATTCAAGAGTATTGCAGGGAGCGTGGAATTAAAGAACGACCCAAAAACATTAATATACAGACACGAACCTTACCCAAGCAGGCCGTTAGTCAAAGACATATTGTCATTGGCGAAGCTTTGGATTCAGGCCGCTCCATTCAGGGCATTATGGCGGAATTCAACATCAAGCAGGATACGGTAATAAATCATTTGTTCAAATATTTACATGAGGGCCGGACAATAAGATCCGCCGATGACCTTCTGAAACTGTCAACACTTTCACCGGATCAAAGACATCTTGTTCTTGACACGTTTAAAAGACTCGGCCCGGAATTATTAAAACCCATATTTGAAGCGCTTGACGGCAAAATCAGTTACCAAGAATTAAAGATTTTCCAGCTGTACTATTTGATCAAAAACCGTTAGGACACAGATAAACACAGATAATATTACCTAACCCGGACAAGCCGGAACCAAAAAAATCGGTTTTATTTTTACCACAAAGATCACGAAGGAAAAAAAGAATAAAATATATAACCTTGGTGCTCTTCGTGTACTTCGTGGTGCGATCAAACTTTTTTTGCCACAAAATGCACAAAATTTACAACTAAGGAACTGCATACAAACTTTAAAAGGAGACAATAATGTTAAATGAAAAAGAATTCAATGATGTGGACTTATCGGTAAAGCAGAACAACCTGTACCTGGAAGAGTCGTTTACCGATTTGGACATGGCCTCCATACGGCGTTTGACGCCGGTCAAGCCCAACGGTTTGAAAGATAAAGGTCGCAAACAGATTTTTGTGGGTTACCTGAATTTAATGACCCCTGAAGGGCCGCTTCCGATTCAGACCCCCCTGGCGGCCAGAAACCTAAAAGAAGCCATGGAAATATACCCGGAAGCCATGAAAACGGCCTTGGCAAAGATGCAGGAAGAGATCAAAAAGTATCAGCAAAAACAAGATTCTCGTATTATTGTTCCCGGAACTTAAAAACTCAATTATTTTGAAAAAAAATCATGCCTCCATATTCTATTATAGGGTCTCTTGTGATGAAATATTCATCGAACCGTTCGATTTTATTTAATTTCATAATTATGAAGAACACAATATATGGTAACTTATGTTAATAAAATACAATATATTCTAATTCAATGGAATTATATATAAATTATATATAATTTTACTTGACAAAATCAAATGACAAGTTTATGATATAATTAAAAAATCGATCCTTTTATAAACGATTATATCCAATGAGTAAAAATTTACTAAAAGAAATTAGAGAATCTCTCATGATGAGCAAGGCCGAGCTCGCAAGAAAGGCCAATATATCCCCGATTACCATTACGCGGATCGAACAGGGCATGCCATGCAGAATGGAAACAAAACGAAAGATTATTCTGGCGTTGGGGTATAAAATTTCAGATAGAACAAAAGTGTTTGGTGACTGAGAACATATCCGCCTGGGTTTCATGGCGGCAAGCTCTTGATAAGCGAATTAAAAAATAATCAACAGTAAATCATCGAATAACAAAGGCAGGGTCAAACGACCCTGCCTTTGTTATTTTATCATATGTTGAATTCGTGCGCTCGGGTTGCCCGGGTTAAGGGCTTATTAACAATTCCTGACCGGGATGGATGACAGCTGTGTCAGACAATTTATTCAGAGCCCGTAATTTCTCCACTGTCAAATCATGCGTTCGACTGATTCTGTATAGTGTATCATCGGGTTGGACCGTGTAGTAACGTTTTTTTATCGTTTTCGGGGCAGCCTTTGCCGGTTTCAAGACTTGTGGTTTTTTTGGCCTGACTTGGGCTATCTTTTTCTGCAAATCATTCAGGCCTTTTGCGACGTGATCCATTCTTAACGTCATGGAAGCTTCCAATCGGTCAAAACGATCCTTGAACTGTTCGAAAGCTTGTACCTGTTCCAGAATCTGTGTTGTTCTGTCGTTCATATCTTGAAACCCAGCGACTTTTTGTTCAAGCTCTTTTAACCTGTTTTCAAAGCCGACAACGGTTCCTAATGTCCCGCCCAAAACCAAAATTAACAGGATGATCAAAATTAAAACAAATGCCCCAAACCATGAGAAAGGGATTGTTTCAGGAATTTTGAACGCCCTGGAACCGAATTTTGACTTTTTTTTCTTATCCCATTGATAATAGTCTTCTTCATAAAAAGTATTTTTTTCCGGTTCTGAATTTACTTGACCCTTAGGGTCGGAGTCTTTATAATCCATGGCTACCCTCCAAGAGATAATTTACTATCCGCTTCTGATTCATCCAAAATTAAATATATAAAAATTTTTATCAAAGTTAAAGAAAAAATGTTTTTTTCAAAAGGCCAAGAGAAATTGCTCGGCCTCGCCTGTCTGTGCGTCGCATGCATACTAGAAGCTATCTCAAAAAAGTCTTTTCCCCCAATCTCTGTGTTAGGCCCTCGTTTCAAGTCCTTGACATACTTGAGTATGCCTGTCGGAGATCCCGTGATGTTT
>JASFLX010000351.1:0-3245 GCA_050117895.1 Desulfobacterales bacterium
GGCTTTTCTTCGGTTATACCCATATGTTCCTGCAATACTTTTACCAGTTTTTCATCATCATCAATCTTCGTGATTTCGGAATTTTTTGCAGCAAGTACATTTCCGCTTTCTTCGGATACTACGATAACCAATGCATCTGTGACTTCAGACAATCCTAGCGCAGCCCGGTGACGCGTACCGTAATGTGACGGCAGGTTATTTCTGTGTGACAAGGGAAGAATGACCCCCACCTCGGTGATCCGATTTCCCTGAATTATGGCGGCGCCATCGTGGACAGGATTGTCAGGCCAGAAGATGCTTGTGATCATTTGTTTGGACACCAATCCTCGCCACGGTATTCCGCTCTGCATGACATCCTGCAAATCCTCCTTAGCCGGAAAAACAATCAATGCCCCGCTATGTTGTTTAGACAATGTGTTGACACTCTCAACGATGATTTCTATGGGTGTTTGAACGGATTGTTGCGGTAATCCCCAGAGAATGGCCTTTAAATTTTTTGCCTGGAGAACGTCACGGATTTCATTTCTGAAAATAATTATGATAATAAGGGCGGCGACAGCGGTAATCCCCTGCATGGCCCAGCTGGTTAAAATGAGCCCGAAAAAAACAGCTATCCGTTGTAAGACCCAAAGAAGTGCAATACCGGTCAGCACTCTGAAGACATAGGTCCCCCTGAAAAGGACATAGAGGCGAAACAGGATATAGCTGTTTAACAGGATATCGATGAGATCCTGCCATCGAAAGTGTGTAAAAAAGGACATCAATACGTCTCGGAATTTCCTTTTTTGGACACAGATGGACACAGATTATAATGATTCTTATATTAAGAAATAAAAATATTATCTGTGTATACCTGCCCGCTTGTGCCTCGCATGGCAGGCGGGTCTGCGAAAATCTGCGTCCTAATTAACTTGGTTCCAATACAATCAATCCGTGATTGTAAATCTTACCGTATGAAAAATATTTTCTTTCTGATCGGTGATTTCAACTCGCCAGTGGCCTTTATCCGTTTCTCGAAGCTGAATAGTGCTATAAGTTGCCCAGCGGGGGGGCTGAAGCGTCAACTTTTTTTTTGTACTCGGTTTATCGTTGTGAAACCATTTGTGGTAGATAAACGTTTTTTTAGGCACCGGGTCGAATGATGTAAAACAGGAGACTTGACCGATTTGAATGGAAAAAATAACGGCCCGGTTTTTTGGTGTAAAGTCTTTTATTTCCTCACACATTACCGCATTATCCAGTACCGGCTCTTTTGAATCCCGGGTGGGAGGAGTATCTTGATTGTTTTGCGGCAATACGTGTGAAGCCAGGAAAAGATTGCAACAAATCAGAACAAATATGAATATATAAAGGTTATATTTTGTACCCATGATGATTTTCTGCGAGTTGCCTTACATCGTATGTTAGTATTAAAGATTCAGGTAATAACCAAGGCAATAACCGAGTCCCATCTCCCGGATCCACCCCGGTACTATCTCCCGGAGCTGCGGGGCCCCGATAACGGGATCTACGCGCTGCTTCGACAGGAGGGGCAGGCGGGAAAAAAATGATGAAACAGTGGAATAATGGGATAATAATCAAAAACCCATTACTTAGTGCCCGAACGAAAACTAGGATTTTTCGTTAAGATCAAGGAAGACGAAAATTTTAACCACAGACATACATTGAGTATTTCGAGGATTAAAATTTGAGTCTGACGCAGATATTGGCGAAAAAGACAGTTTTTGTTCAGGCACTACTTAGACTATCTGATATTCGGATTTTATCAAGTAAAAAGTTTTTTTGGAGCATGCCAAGCAATAGATCTTCAAAACCTGGCTCATAAAGGATTTTTGTTTGCCATCCGAATATGAATGGCATAAAACTTGCTCATTTAAAATCAGTGCGGATAAGGCAACGGCCAATTTCAATTGCGGATATGTCATGAATCCGGTGGTTAAAAGTGAACCGCCTAAAAAATAAGGGGAGTGGGTGATAATAAAACGTAAAACTAGAGACGGAAATTGGCTCAAAAGGTTAGCATTTTTTGTAGGCACTCGGTTCTATGTATTTCAAAGAGTGATTCAAACCATTCAAACTCTCGGCTCCGCCGATTATAAAATAACCCTCCGGCTTCAAAACCTTTGACAATTTTTGTATGACCGTTTCTTTGGTAGGAATATCAAAATAGATCATTACATTTCTGCAAAATATGATGTCAAAATTTTTTGACGGAGGAAAATCTTTCAAGAGATTGAACTTTTCGAATTTTACCATTCTACTGATATGTTTTTTAAGTCTCACATGATCTTCCCATTTGCCCATCCCTTTTTGAAAATAACGCTTTATCATATGTTTGGGTATATGTGACAAAGACTTCTTTGGATATATGGCCCTTCTGGCTTTTTCTAAACAGGAATCCGAGATATCCGTTGCCAGTATGGACGGTTCGAATCCCAATTCTAAACAATATGTAAGTAAAGAATACGGTTCTTCACCGCTTGAACACGCCGTGCACCAGATATTACGACAGCTTGTATCTAAAAACTTAAACGTTTTTGATTCTCTGAAAAAATAGGTGTGGTTGGTGGAGACGGCATCAAGAAAACTATTTAATTCATCAGGATCTTGCTCAATCATCGAAAGATATTTCTCAGGCTGAACACCGAGTTCTCTGATCCGTTTCCCGATCCTGGCGTTCAACAATTGCCATTTTTCTTCCGTCAGATTAATACCGCATTCATTGTAAACGATATCACAGTACCTTTTGAATTGTCTCTTGGTTATATTTGCCAATTTTCGAAGCTCCGGAAAAATTTATCAGGTAATAGGCAGTTCAATTTTCAATCATTTTAAGCGCCGTTTTTGTAATATCCCCAAGACCGACGACTTTTTCTGCGGCTCCGAGTTTAATGGCTTCCTTGGGCATACCGAAAACCACACAGCTTTTTTCATCCTGTGCAACGGTTCGGGCACCGGCTTGTTTCATTTCCAGCAATCCGGCGGCACCGTCCGATCCCATCCCGGTCAGGATAATGCCCACAGCGTTTGCACCCGCATAATTGGCCACCGATCTGAAAAGAACATCCGCAGCAGGCCGCTGATGATGGACGAAGGGCCCGTTTTTTACTTGAACATAATATTTTGCACCGCTTCTTTTCAGCAGCATATGAAAATTTCCCGGGGCTAACAGAGCCAGTCCGTTTGCAACCGAATCCCCATCATGGGCCTCTTTAACCGTTATCTGGGAAAGGGAATCCAGCCGT
>JASFLX010000352.1:0-3242 GCA_050117895.1 Desulfobacterales bacterium
TTGACCGGTGCTTTTGGCAAGATAACGCAATAATTGATTTCGGCTATAAACCCTCACTTTCCCCTATTGTTTTAGCCCAAGAAGCCGGAGAGTGTCCCTGGCGTTCGGTTTCGGTAGCCTATCCTGGGCCTGTATTTTTTATTTAATTTATTGTCATTTTTGCCGATATACCAAAAAAGAGGTGGGAATTCTTATTCCTCATATTATCCTCTTTATTAACCCCTGAGGGATAGTGGGAGCTCTCAGGGGTTTTAATTTTTATGAATCATCAAAATAACCCATGCTCTTGATTTGTACCTACATCTTGTGATATTGGTTATGTTGGTCATAAAGCCTCCTTGAATTGTGACCTGGGCTGTTCAAAATAAACGGGAGCCCCTTTTTGGACAGCCCGTTTTTTTTCCCGCCTTTTTTTGCAATTTTGTAAAAAATACGATATATGCAGTTTAAATTGAAGGGGCTAGACCGGTGCTCGTGGCAAGATAGTGCAACATTTGAAATAGCGAAATTCATATTAATTAATCAAAGCATTATGATGAAATCACCTTCCGTAAATATTTTAATACCATTTGTAATATGTACTCCCAACTTGACTTGCCACCAATTAATTTTTCGTATATAAAAATAATTGATTTTTATTAAAAAAATTCATCCATACTTATCCCTTAATAAAAAACAATTAGACACATTTACTTGAAGTCTCTCCAATGGAAGATTTAACTGGCAAACAGCTTGGCCGTTATCAGATTGTTGATCAATTGGGTGCAGGGGGCATGGCAACTGTCTTTAAGGCATATCAGCCGAGAATGGACCGTTATGTAGCGCTCAAGGTTCTGCCGCGTCACTTTTCCAAAAATACTGACTTTATTCATCGTTTTTCTCAAGAAGCCCGCTTAATTGCAAAATTAGAGCATCCCCACATTTTACCGGTACACGACTATGGTGAATCAGATGGCTATACCTACCTGGTAATGCGCCTTGTCGAAGGTGGTTCTCTGTCCGACCTATTGAAAAAGCACGGCAAATTAGAATTGAGCAAGATAAATAGCATCATATCTCAGACGGGGGGAGCGCTGGATTATGCCCATAAAAAGGGTGTAATCCATCGTGATTTCAAGCCCAGCAACGTTCTTATCGATAAATTTGAAAACTGCCTGCTCACTGATTTTGGGATAGCCAAGATGGTGGAAGCGACAAGCCATCTCACTCACACTGGCGGTATCCTTGGAACACCTACTTATATCTCACCGGAACAGGGGTCTGGACAGCCTATAGACATCCGCAGTGACATCTACTCTCTTGGCATTGTGCTATATCAGATGGTTGTCGGTGATGTCCCTTTTAAAGCAGACACACCGATGGCTGTAATATTTAAGCATATTCAGGATCCGCTGCCATTGCCTCGAGAGCAAGTCCCGGATTTTCCCGAACCAGTTGAACGGATCATTTTGAAGGCATTGGCTAAAAATCCGGATGACCGGTATTCAACAGCTATTGAGTTGGTAAATGCTCTGCGAAGTGCGATTGATCAGCCTACTGCTCAGATATTAGAAGTCCAGGAAACAGTTCTTGACCCTGATGCGACTAGTCTCGTCAAAGAAACACCCACCGATAAAGAAGAATTGCCAACCAAGCCCCCTTTAGAACCAAAACTGGCAATTATCAAGTCCAAAGAAATTGAAGAGAAGAAGGCCCTGCCCGAACATACAGAAAAGCTTCGAACCGGACGCCGGTGGGGTTACGGTGCTCTATCAATTTTTCTTTTGGCTATGTTTGGTGGTGCAGGCTGGTACTACTTTAGTAACATTTTTATATCTGACCAAGCTGCCTCCAGGGGAATTTTGATAAAAACCAAGACATCCTCGGGTACTGTTAAAGAAATACAGCTCTATTCGGGATATCATGCATTGGTTGTCGGGGTCAGTGATTACGATTCATGGCCCGATCTTCCTTATGCTAAAAAGGATGCTCAAGACGTAGCCCGAGTATTAAAAAAAATGGGATTTAAAGTAAAAACCATTTTAAATCCGTCGTCAAGCGACCTAACAAAAGCTCTAAACAGTTTGACGTACAAATATGGGCAAAAATCAGATCGAGCGATTTTGTTTTATTATGCTGGTCATGGAGAAACCGAGAAATTAGCCGACGGCACCAAGCTGGGATATATCATCCCTAAGGACTGCCCTTTGCTGAGGGATGATCCCGAAGACTTTGTGAACAAAGCCATCAGCATGAAAGACATCGAGGCTTATTCATTACGGATTCGCTCGAAGCACGTGCTGATGCTTTTTGACTCCTGTTTCTCAGGTTCATTGTTTTCATTGGCAAGGGCTGTCCCAGAGGATATTACCGAGAAAAGTACACTTCCAGTTCGCCAATACATAACGGCTGGTACTGAGGATGAAGCTGTACCTGACCAAAGCATGTTTAAACGATGTCTCCTTTTGGGATTGGAGGGAGATGCAGACCTTACTCGTGATGGATACATAACAGGAACAGAGCTGGGATTATATCTTTCCGATAAAGTCATTCAGAATACACATAGGGCTCAACATCCGCAATATGGAAAGATTAGAACTCCTGAGCTGGCGAGAGGGGACTTTATCTTTCACCTTGCAAGTTCTGGTGTGGTTGTAGAGGAAGTAGCCCCAGTTCCTTCAAAAGCTTATCTGTCAGTTAAATCCAATGTATCTGAAGCTAAAGTATTAATGGATGGGAGTTATATAGGAACAACAAATCTATACAAAGCCGAGGTCTCCCGTGGAGAGCATCAGATCAGTGTCGAAAAAGAAGGTTATGAGCCATATACGAAAACCATTCGATTCGAACAAGGGAGAACCCGGGATTTGTACGCTATCCTTGACCAAAAAACATCTTTAAAGGGACGTCTCTATGTAAATACGCAACCGGATAACGCAAAGATAAGAATACTGAACATCGGCCCTAAATTCTATCAAGGAATGGAGTTGGATACTGGCCGTTATCACGTAGAAGTTTCAGCCGATGGTTATAAGACACAAAAGATATGGGTCACTTTGAGTTCAGGCGAAGACAAGAATATAGATGCGATTTTAATAAAAGAAGTCTTTCCATCTTCATATAAAGTTGTGAAAGAGATAGGACGTGATGGACAATTTGTTGCCTATGATAACGGAATAGTATACGATAAGAATACTGGGCTCGAATGGTATGCCGGACCTGACAAAGATACAAACTGGGATAAAGCTAATAAATGGCTCGAA
>JASFLX010000353.1:0-3223 GCA_050117895.1 Desulfobacterales bacterium
ATTATCAGCAAAATAATTCTCCGGCATGCTAATCTTTCGACAATTCAGATGTATTTGGGTAAGGTTAGTGAAAATGAAGCTATGAGATGGATTGAGAATTTGTACGCTTAAAAATTAAGGGGGGGGAATCGTTAATTTAATTTATGATCCCCCCCAATCATTCAAATATCGAACGAATATCTCAGTTATTTAGACAACTTTTATGCTTTGCTCTATCGCAGAAAGCACAGGTTAGGCCGAGATCCGGCGTCTACGATATGTTGAAGTGTAATGCAAGGATCGTTGATTTCCGAGACTTTCTAGTTGTTCAACGATACCATGGATCCAATAGCAATAAAAAACGGCCGAGACGGCCCGGCAACGGCCATCAAAAACCGTAGCACGGCACCACAACGTTGGGACCTTGGCCAAACGTTCCCCCACCAGTATTCCGCCAACAGGAAAAACTATTGGGATTCGCTTCTTTTCTTACAAAGCAGCCGGGCGGGCAAGAAACACACCAGGCTCCTGATATGTGATTGGAGAACACTTGATATCCAGGTTGACATTCTTGATAGCAAGTAGGTGGATTGGCGCCAAAGAGCCTCGCATAGCCCTGCGGACATGTCCGGTTCTGGTAGGCCATGACGTGGTTAGGCCTGTACTTTCTGGCCGGACCTCCCATCTGGGCCATTGATGGTGAGACAAAGAGGGTAATGGCCATTAATGCCAGCATGATAGAAAAGTTCTTCATCATTCCTCCTCCGATCCTGAATAGTGTGGCAACCGCTGTTCCTTCATAGTTGGCCTTTATTCGATATATATGTATAGAAACTATCATTTCATGTTAAAATTTCGGTCGGTTTGTCAAGAAAAAAATCATCAATATTTAAAGATTATCAACAAAGTCTTTCAAATCCATAAAGGTTTCCAATTCTTCATGCCTTTACATTAAGTTTTATAATTTATTTGATAGGGTAATATAAATTGAATAATTGTAGTCTTTTTCACGCCAATCATTTTTGGTGACACCTTGCATCTAGCCTACGAACAATTTAGCAGGCATTGTAATATCGTAAAGGATATCTGGTTTGAAGTTCCTGCGATACAATTGAGAGTATCTTATAATAATCGGACTTGTCAAAACTTGTGATTTTTTGCCTATTTGCAAGTCTGAATCGGTTTAACTTATTGATATATCATTATGATATCAATTGTAAAGAGAACTAAAATGAGAATGTTTATTTTGATGAAAAAGTGTAATTATTTGAATTAGCTACGATCAAATCTGACACTTAACAGTTGTGTTTAATGGTAGTCACAGCTATCCTTTCTGAGGTCACCAAACCATAAATCAGAAAGGAGGAAGCCATGACTACCGCAGAGAAACTTATCAAAAATAAGCTTGGATTGCTACAATTAGCTTCGTATTTGCAGAATGTATCCGAAGCATGCCGTGTTATGGGTTACGGCCCCTTTTGACCATCTTTTCGATTTTATCACTACCGCTTCAACAACCGCATGAGAGTTCATATACATCGAGACATCGTTTCGAGGAAAAGTCGGTGGTGAAGCATCGGCACTCGACGCGGCACTCATGAGTCAGGTAATAACAGCAAAACAAATAACTTTTTTCATAAATCGTTTCGTCTGTCTAATCATTTTACGAGTGTTTTTATGAAAAAAAATGGAAGCGTTCCAGCCAAGGCGAAAAAGATGAACATGAGGAAACCCACAATCATGGTGATCGAAGTGAAAGCCAGAAGACATTCCGAGCGGGCTTCCGGCTCTTTGTCCTTAACCTTCTGCCAGATCACATAAGATAGAACACTCCAGGCCAGAGGGAGTATTCCCGCCCATAATTGAATAGACAAAGCGAATTCTGTGGGCGATGGGAGCACCATTGGTGACTTACTTGCAGGATACTGCACAAATCTGTTGTAAGCTATTGAAACTGATAGCAGGCTCGCTAACCAAAATAACCCCATCATGAGAGCATTGGCTATGATTGTGATACGCCACATTGATACGTCTCCAAGTGTATTCCTTAATTCTAAAGTAAGCGGTTCCGGGTTCGGGGTTCAAAGGTTTTGTGTAAAGTTCATCATAAATCACCTGAATGAATTTAAAGGGACTTCCCCTTTTTTTCTGATCTGTTTGGCGGCTGGATGACTTTTATCTCTCGCTGTGCCACATAATCCCAGTTGATTCTGGAGCCGCGCACCATTCCGTGAAGGTTGCCCGACTTGTCTATCCTGAAGGTCGTTCGCCCCTTTTTGCCATCTGTAAACATCCATTCATAATATCCCTTGTTTCCATTGACTACACCACTTCCTTTCCAATCCATTGCGGGATCACCCGTCGGGTAAGCAATACTGATCAAAAATTGATTGCCGTGTTGTTCGCTGATCCTCATGTACCCGGCTACCTTCCCAAGTAGATCCCCTTCCCGGTAGAGAACATAATTGCCGGATATGTCCAGTGGGCTTGGGTGAGTCATTGATTCCCCGGATTTATTTTTTTTGCCGGGACGAATAGCAAAATAGATATTTTCAGTCGGCTCCTCGTTCCTTAGCTGATAGGTCGCCACAATAGGAAGATCAGGGTAGAGTATCTGGTTTGACCAGCCTATCTCACCCTTTTTAATTGTTGAGTGAAACTCTAAATCCCGCCACCAATAATCAAAATGCAGGATCACGTCTTCAGATGCGATAGGACCGGCCCAGGATGCCCCGCTGGTGAGATAATAATCGAAAAAGTAATACTGGCCGGAAGCGAGCTGTTGCAAAAAATGGACAGGAACATTGTTTGCTTCCTGAGGCCACACCCCTTTGTAGTTTCCCTCCACTTTTTGGCGAACGGTTTTGTTTTCCTGCAACGGGATATCGATTTCGTAATTCACCGCCACTTTTTTTTGCTGAGATGGTGAGAAGATCTCTTCCCAGACCATCAGGTTTTGGAAGGTTTCCCCGCCTATAAATTGCCTTCCAAATAACTTTGCGGTGTCCTGGCTTGCCTCGTCTATCGGGGGAACTGCTTTTCTGTATCCTTTCTCCCCTGATACATATTCATGGGTCAAGTTCCGGGGATAGGAGCTTTTTCTCCGGAAAACCTCCCGGACAGCACCGTCTGTAACAACAGAAAAATGAGCAAGCTTAAAAGAAGAGTATTGGGAATTGCTTACCGGAAAACCGATTGTCAGTTTCAATTCGTGAGGTGATTCATTGATGAGCGTAAACGTTGC
>JASFLX010000354.1:0-3222 GCA_050117895.1 Desulfobacterales bacterium
CAGTTATTTTTTTTAGGCTATTTATTCTCATGGAGTAACAGTGAAAACGAGTAAAACGGATCAATGTTTTCAAGCCATAAAATGACATGTTTTGTAAAATATGGTTTCTTTTTGAACCTTCAACATCTGTTCTCTGCATGATATATGCCATTTGGAATTAATTTTTGTAAATCCAACCTGGAAAATCACTAAGCAAAATTATATCAATAAGATATAACCTTTTTCATAAGGGAACCAAAACCTGGAGGGTTTGATCGGAAACTGCGGGGAAATCGAGAGAAGAGGTTAACCGTCAAATTATTGACATGCATGATCAAAAACCAGACGCACCATTGGAAATGGCTGAATCATACTGGGATTCTTGTGCCAATAATATAGAAGCCATCTCAAAAATAAAATTTTGGCTTAAGGTTAAGGCGGGACCGAGTTTCAACCCGCAGGCATACTCAAGTATGTCGAGGACTTGAAACGAGGGCCTAACAACAGAGATTGGGGAAAAAGACTTTTTTGAGATAGTTTCTAAGATCTCGGCCCTTACAGCGGAAAAGGAACCATCATAAGGCCGGCGGTTTCATCTAGTCCGAGCATAATGTTCATATTCTGAACCGCCTGTCCTGATGCGCCCTTCACCAGGTTATCAATGGCTGAAATCAGGATAAGACGATTATTACGCTCATCCAGCTTAAAACCCAGATCGCAATAATTGGTTCCGCGAACATGCAATACATCCGGTGGCCGGTTGTCAGGACATATTCGGATAAAAGGACAGCCGGAATAAAAAGAGGCCAAACAATTTTGAATCTCTTCAGGACGTATCTTCTTAACCGGGTTGGCATATATCGTCGTCAGTATGCCACGGGTCATGGGAACAAGATGTGGAACAAATGAAATTTTAACCGGGGATCCTGCTTCCCGGCTCAGCACTTCTTCCATCTCCGGATTATGTCTGTGCTCTGCAACCTTGTAAGCCCTGAACGACTCGTTTACTTCGCAAAAATGCGTGGCCAGCGACAGTCCTCGGCCGGCGCCGCTGACCCCTGATTTTGAATCTGCAATAATGGTGTCGATATCGATTAACTTACTCTTCAATAACGGCACCAGGGGCAAAAGCACACCGGTGGGATAACAGCCCGGGGAACCAATCAGAACTGCATTTTTTATGGTGTCAAAATAGATTTCACAAAGTCCGTAAACCGATTTTTCAATTAAATCTCCGGCAGTATGAGGTTGGTAGAAAGACTCATATGTTGCCTGATTCTCGAATCTGAAATCAGCGGAAAGGTCAATGACTTTCTTTCCCCGCCCAATAAGTTCGGGCACAAACTTCATTGGAAGTTTGTGTGGAAGTGCCGTAAATACAACATCGGCCTTGTCACAAACCGCATCCACAGACAGTTCTTCGCAAATAAGGCCGGTAGCCCCTCTCATTGACGGATAGACCGTGTCAAACTTGACGCCGGCGTACTGGCGGGAAGTCAGGATGGTTAACTCAATATTTGGATGACCGCAGAGTATCCGCACAAGCTCGGCACCGGCGTATCCGGTTGCACCAATCACACCGACTCGTATCATAAAGCCCCCTTATGGTTATTGAAGATTTTCAATTGAAGACTGAAGAATTCAGCTCGCATACAAATACTCGAACATTGGATATTGTCCGATGGGCATATGCCGCACGTTATCTTGCATCATCCGCCCAAATAGGCATTTTTGACTTCCGGATTGTCGAGAAGCGCTTCAGAAGTCCCTTCCAGCACAAGGTTGCCGTTCTCCAAAACATAACCTCGTTGGGCAAATTGAAGCGCCATACGGGCATTCTGTTCAACAAGAAGAATGGTGGTTCCTTCCTGATTGAGTTCTTTGAGGGCATCGAACACGCTCATCATCAACAAGGGGGCCAGCCCCATGGAGGGTTCGTCTAAGAGCATAATCTTCCTTCCGCTCATAAAGGCCCTGCCGATAGCAAGCATCTGCTGTTCACCGCCGCTCAAGGTTCCGGCTTTCTGTAATTTTCGCTCTTCAAGGCGCGTGAAAATCATGAAAATCCGGTTAAGGTCCTCTTCGATTTTATCTCTGTCACTTCTTGCAAAACAGGCCAGCCTGAGATTCTCCATAATTGTCAGGTTGCCGAATAACCGTCTTCCCTCGGGTACATGGGAAATGCCAAGCTTGCTGACCACCTTGTCAGCGGGATATTGCAGCAAATCTTTCCCCATAAAGGTCATTTTGGTTCCGGCCTCAACCGGAACCAACCGGGAAACGGCTCGCAGGGTTGTGCTCTTCCCGGCCCCATTGGCGCCGATAATACAAACGATTTCCCCTTCGTCAATATTAAAGCTTATGTTGTGAAGAGCTCTAATTTTGTCATAGGAAACTCGCAGATTTTCCACGGATAACAGCATCAAACCAACGACTCCCTTCCCAGATATGCATCAATAACTTTGGGGTTGTTCTGGATTTCTTCCGGCGTTCCCTCGGCGATGACATGCCCGAAATTCAAAGTCTGAATCATCTGACACAGATCCATAACCACTTTCAACCGGTGCTCAATCAGAAAAATGGCCATTCCCAGCTCCTTATGAACGCGACGGATAATCTCCATCATCTGTATCAGTTCTTCCGGGTTCATACCGGCAGTGGGTTCATCCAAGAGCAATATCTTGGGTTCCATGGACAAGGCTCTCGCCATCTCCACTCTTCTCTGGTCGCCATAAGGCAAGTTGGTAACCACCTGATCCGAAAGATGATCGATGCCAACCATCTTAAGAAGGTTATGAGCCATCTCTTCTATATCTGCTTCTTGTTTTTGCCGTTTCATCGTGCCGAAAAAAGCCCCGATCAATCCATAGCTGATCCTTGAATAACGGGCCAGTTTCACATGTTCAACCACGGTCATATGCCGCCACAACTGAAGATTCTGAAAGGTCCTGCCAATTCCAAAAGCGGCGATCCTGTGGGGTTGAAGCCCTGTTATTTTTTTGCCGTCCAGGATGATATCACCTTCGGTAGGTTTGTATATACCGGTAATGAGATTAAAGATCGTTGTTTTGCCTGCTCCGTTTGGCCCGATCAGACCTCTGATCTGGCCTGCTTCGATTTCCAGATTATAACTGTTGACCGCACGCAAACCGCCAAACTCGTGACTCATTTTTTCAACTTGAAGCAAAGGCATTGCCACAATCCTTTTTTTAACCTCTTCTTTCTAAGCCACCAAGACACGAA
>JASFLX010000355.1:0-3217 GCA_050117895.1 Desulfobacterales bacterium
AAGATAACAGCATCTTTCCGAGTTCTTTCTCCAAAGCCTGAATAGCTTCCAGGTTGGCATTGTCCAATGTTGAAAAACTACACAGCATGGTAACCTCCTTATACCGATTAAATGGTTGATTCAGGGCTTATCCTTGGATGAACAAATGATGTGCAAAACACTCTGAAGCAGCTCGGAAGTCAATCACTTTAGAGTTTTATTCCGCCATTGGCAGTTCATCAAATCTTAGGGGACATTGATGCTGAACGTGCCTTAAGCCCTCATCAATACATGGGGACGTATTCCGGTTCGGTCGATAATAGGAATCAATATCGATTGGCTAAAAAATATTCATGTAAATTCAATTATATAAATAAATTTCATATGAGTTTGATTTGCATTAGAGCGTTTTACGAGGTTCTAAACTCATAATATAGCACTCTCTGTCAAAATGAACTGCCATTCCATTTTTGGTGGAACGCACCATCGTTCCCGTGGAACCCCTCAAACTCTTCACGTACTTAAATTCTTTAATGTCGTCACTCGGAACGGTAAAATCCAGAATAAAACGCGATCCTTCGGGAAAAGACCTTAGTGTATTAATGAATGTTCCGGAAACAGAGATGTCTCTGGTTTCAAGATCTAAAACCTTTTTTTTGTCTGATGTTATGGTTTCAAGTCTTACAGGAAGATTAATCTTAAACCTTTCAAATCTGCGTCGCTCTTTCATTGATGACACCTATCTATGCTAATGAATATCCAAAACCATATTAAATCGCTCAACTTTTTACCTTTAAAAATATAGTCTTATTTGCCGCAGCATTTTTTATACTTTTCCCCGCTTCCACACGGACAGGGCTCGTTGCGTCCAACTTTCTTTTCGGCTTCTTTAGGTTTCGGCCAATTCAATAATATGTCCAAATTGGTAATATCCTCCGGTTTATTCCGGTCTACTTCAATGGTATATTTCCAGTCATTTTTTTCAAAAATCTTTGCGACTTCTTTCATTCTTTTCTTTGTTTTGACATTTACAACAGCAGGATTTTTTTCAGTGCCCAATTTTAAATTTTTTTTACCATCAAATATTTTATCCATTTTTTCACCCATAAAAAATTGCAGGATTCATCTGTTTTGACAAAACCTAACCTGAAGTCAATTTATATCAATTCATCACATGATGTCCATAAAAAACCAAAAATCATCGTTGACCCAGGTTATCTATTCGAGAGTCTCAATATAATCTTTTACCATTGGCGCATAATTCCCACCCAATAGAGAACTTGATATTAAAAAACAGGGGATCGTTCGATGACACGACTTTGAGGCGGTTCCCTTTGGAAATAAAGTATACTCGGTGTTCCCCGAAGGCGGAATTCATAACCGCATGAAATGTCTTTTCCGCGAACCGCTCAAACCGGCGAGAAATCCGGGTTAGAAACTCAGAGTGGGGATACCAAATAAGGGATAATTTAAATCCACTTTTCCGATACCCAGTCCCAGAACACCCTGACTGCTGAACATTTGCAGGGCATCGGAGAAATCACCGGACCCGTGTGGCGCCACATGGTAATCCCCAAATGCCATAAAGGGCATTTTTCGATCATTCATCATATCCGTAAAATGGGCATGCGTGATGGTTAACAGCTGAATTCCTTCCGGGCCGCAGCAGGTATGGTCATGGAGTCTCTCTATCAGTTGAGACACCTTCAAATTCCGGTATCTTTCACCGGTCTGGATTTTTGAAAAATAGAAACCTTTGGGTCTGGGCGGCGCTTCCGGGCGCAAGCGGAAATGGTCGGATTTGTCAAAATGAATATCCTCACACTGCCATGTCTTAACCCCCCGACGGTTACACGCATATTCCCAGGCCAATTTGCCGGAGACAACCGCATCGGCATTGCCGTGACCGTCATGGCCAAAGCCATAGGAAAGAACGACACCCACAAACCCGTCAAGACTGTCTTTTTCCGTTAACAGGGGCGGTGCTCCAATCCCATCGAATTCAGCCTTCGGGATGCCCCATGCCATTTTCCGGTTGGCTTTTCTCCAGGATTTGATTTGATCAGGGACGGATAGAATGGAATCGTCGTTGTTTTTGGATATGCTCTTTATCAATCGTTTGATCGTTCGTAACATTTTAGAAGAAATAGTATAGGGAAAGTATGATTCTCTGGGCCATGCCTGTTTCGCATGACGGGGGCCAGAGTTTTCCGGCTTTGCCTGAAGAATCGCTGCAAGAGTTTGAAGTGAACCAAAGCCTGGTCCTTTGGGCCAGGATTATTTACTTGGCCTTGAAGGTGAACTTCTGCCCACCGATGGCCGCCTCGTACATCAAGCCGCCTTTGGTATGGACAAACACGGCCATGCCTTTATGATAGCTCGTCTTAGCCTGTTTGCCCGTGGCGGGCCCGGCACTGGCGCCGGCCGTAGCACCTTCGGTACCGCCCTTGGCCTGAGCACCGGCGGTTATGGCCACAGCGGACGCCGCCGCATCAAACTCAAAACTTCCGGCGGTAAATTCGTCATAGGCTCGTTTGTCCTGGAAAAAAATTATTTCGCTGAATGCCTGTCCGCCCAATTGAAAACCAATGGTGGCCTTAAACAGCTTGGTCTCTCCGGTAACCCTGCCGCCGCGGTATACCTGACCTTTGCCGTATGCGCCGCCAATGCCGATGCCGCCTTTACCCACGGTCGGGAACACCGCATAGCCGTATGCGCTTTTTAAAAAGGGCCGGACGGCTTCGGATTTTTTGAAAGTGTCGATGGTGTCAAGGAACTTGTCGGCCTGTGCCGGATTGGACACTCCCAATGCCACCATGACCGTAATCAACAGTATAAAAAAACCAGAGCGCTTCATCATTGACATTTTTTTCACCTGTTTTGTTTTCTTTTGTTTTAATCCACCGCGAATGAACGCGAATAAACACGAATAACTTGTCAGGTCCCGCCCTAAAAAGCAAGCCTTAACCAATGATGTTATCCCTTTGAGAATCAAAATTTTTCGGCACGCTATCGGAGGTGCCCATTCGGCACCTTAAAAACTTTAGGCCTTACGTT
Organism: Desulfobacterales bacterium; assembly: GCA_050117895.1. GTDB lineage: Bacteria > Desulfobacterota > Desulfobacteria > Desulfobacterales > UBA11574 > S5133MH16. The sequence continues at coordinate 3,037 of JASFLX010000355.1, forward strand.
TTGTCTAACACCTTTCGAATTTTAAATGCAAAATCACGCTTATCCAGTGGTTTTTCAATGTAATCGGCAGCACCTATGGCATTTGCTTTTTTTTCATCTATCTTTTCGCTGAATCCGGTGCATAAGATAACAGGAATGTCCGGTCGTATGTTCAGGATTTCTTTAACCAGCTTGTCACCGG
>JASFLX010000356.1:0-3204 GCA_050117895.1 Desulfobacterales bacterium
TCATAGTAACGTTTAAAAAATCCAGCATCTGCTGAGTGTCGTCACTTCCCTGGCCTAACAATTTGGCAATTTCCGGATCATAGAACAACGCCAGTACCATTCCATCGATATAATCCAATTTTAGGCAGTGTTCTACCGCAAAAGTCAACCCTTCGATACTGTGCACATCGCCAAAATCCATGGGGTTGGCCATACGGATCACACCGCCCCGGCGAAAACTTTCTATTTTATCCAGTAGGTCACGCGGCAGCGAAGGGCATTTAAAGCCGTAATCTTCGCATGCATCGCCGAGAATTACGGAAAAGCCTCCGGATAAAGATATGACCGCCAACCGGTCACCGGAAAGCGGTGGCAGATGCAGTGCTTTAGCGCAGACGGTCATTTCGCGGATATTTCTTACCCGTACAATCCCCGCCTGTCGAAAGGCCCCGGTTACAATTCGGTCGTCATTAACAAGTGCTGCGGTATGAGATTTGGCAATTTCGGCGGATGTCACACTGACATTGGATTTGAAAAAAACAATCGGCTTGTCGATTTTCCGGGCCAGATCGATCAATTTTCGGCCGTCCTCAATACTCTCCAGATGTACATGTATTTGTTCGGTATCTTCATCATCCATGAGATATTCCAGATAATCGATTTCATTAAGATCAAGTTTGTTTCCGATGCTGATGACCTTGGAAAATCCCACATGTTCCTCGGAATATAAATGGGCGGCCTGGACGGTTACGCCGCCGCTTTGGGTTACCAGACTGATTCGCCCTTTTTTAAACCGTTTGGCTCGAAGAGGATTAAAAGGGGTGCACAACCCCGAATTCGTGCAAATCACGCCGATACAGTTCGGGCCGATCAATCGAATTCCGTGATGCTTGACTACGGCAAGCACGTCTTTCTCAAATCGGTTCTCTTTTCCGGAATATTCCCGAAAACCTGCGGTGGAAATAATTGCGTGTGAAATTCCCTTACGGCCGCAAATGTCCAATGTTTCGGCAACATAGGGCGCGGGAACCAGAATCACCGCCAGTTCAATACCGGCGGGCAATTCATCCGTTTCTGTAATGATTTTTATCCCACTCACCGAGCCACGGTTTCTTCCCACAGGAAAAATATCTCCTTTGAATGCCATGTCCCGGCAGTTGGAAACAATATTTTTTGCCAGGTTCCACTGGCTGTCTGCTACACCAAAAACGACAATACTTGACGGGTAGAAAAACTTTTTCATAAATGATTTTTTTGCCTCGTATATAGCCCACATGAAATAGAAAAAGTTCATGGGGTAAAAATAATGAAATTTTTGGGATGAAGGCCCTAATTCCAGAACTCCTGACCTGTATACGTAATTTCAACGTTAGATGAAGGTTTAGTCGTCATTTCAGACGCAACAATTTGAACATCGAACATCGAACGTTCAACGTCGAACGTCGAATGTGGAAGGCGCTTCGCTTTGTCTTTATTATAAATGGTAGAATACATTATTCGATGTTCAACGTTCGATGTTCGATGCTCGTCTTTTATATGCCCTCAAGGTGTGGATTTTTCATTAAAATACGTTGAATCTGAAATTACGATAGGTCAGTAGCCCTGAATCCCTGCGGTTCTTTATGGCTGTGTTGGGTTAAATGTCAAGAAAATTATCTAGGATTCTTTTAAAGGGATGTGCACAAGCTTTCTTTTTTTCATTCATCAACCTATTCTTTAATAGATTTTATCAGCGGGTTTCTCATGGCTAACTTTTTTGATCTTTCCCCAGGTTTTGGCAGCAAAAAGTAATTAGCAAAATGAAAGCGATCATAAGGACAATAAAAAGCCAGGGATAAACCAAAGCAGTCAAAAGGCCGCCGATTATTACAATGTTTTTCGAAAAAGAAGCAATACAGTTTGTGAATGGCTCGAGACAAGCGTTTAACTTACCCCTCCAACCCGACGGGGTGGCGTCGGCGTCTGTCGCGATGTCTCCATCCGGTGTGTCCGACGCAACAGTCAGGGCCGAATTAAAATCACCCATTTCATTGGCGGCGAGTTTCCTGACAACGGGAATGACTAAATTCTGTGACCATCTTAAATCATTAAAGTTTATTTTTGGATTATATTTTTTGACCAGCCAGACCGGTATTTCGAACGCTTCATTGCAAAGTGCCCAGATATTGTCTCCTTTTTTGACCCGATATGTCTGCACAGCGTCAATATCGTAAAAGCTGAAAAAATCCTCCTGAATTTTTTTGTGGTATTCAAATCGTATTTCTTCAAATTGGTCTTTTGAGATCTTGTCCAGAGGAATTTTGACCTTCTTATGCAATGGTAATGGCCTTCCAAAGGTAAATCCATTCAGCCTTCGGATTTGCCATGTCGGAATCTCCAGCCATTCTGCATAGTGCCCCAGGGTCTCCTCGATTTCGACCCGAATGATTCCCACGGGTTTGCCTCTTTTTTTTATAATCCGTTCAACCTGAAGGTTACCTGCTACTACAACAGGAATGGAAGATAATTCAGAAGCGGTGATTTTGGCCTCAAGTGCGAAAGTGGGTTGCCTGGACGCAATGCTTTTGGCTTGAGTTGCCTGAGACCGGATTCCAAAGGCAGGATCATAGGATAATTGGGGTCGCTTTTCTTTCTTAACCATACTTGCGACAGCTATTGGCAGATCAGGCGTTTCGTCAGGCGCCGGCAATCGCAAATTCTGGTTGATATAAATGATACCTCTGGAATTGAGATTATTGGCCAGGATCAGGTCAGAAACTTTGAGTCCGTGTGTCTTTGCAATTTTTGACACCGTATCGCCTCTTTTTACCCGGTAAAAGGTGCTGAATTTCTGGTGAGGTTTATAAATTTCCCGAGGTAACTCCACAGATGCACCTATAAAACCTTTCACTATGTGAGCCGGCAATTTCAGCGAATATCCCTTGGGGACATATTTTTGCATTCTAAAAACCGGTGGTCGTAAAGAAGGGTTGAGCCTGCGAAGGGTTGCAATGTCTACTTCAAAATAACGGGATAGGTCTTTGACGGAGGCATAACCGGCAAGCACTATTTCTCGGCTCGGGGCCGGTTTGTCCAGTTCCAGCTCGCCGAAATATTGTTCGTAGTTTTTCGCCACTTTTCGCGCGGCCAGAAATTCGGAGTAAAAATTTCTGGAAGCAAACCGAAAACGTCTGCTTTTGTAATCATTAAAAATCGATTCGTAACCGCCCTTGGCCCATTTTGCCT
>JASFLX010000357.1:0-3198 GCA_050117895.1 Desulfobacterales bacterium
AGTCCACGCTTTTTAATTTGGATGGCTATACAAGATATTGTGGTGATTGCATCTGGAATGAAACCTGTGATAACTCCCAGTAATCGCAACCAATGCCAAGGCTGCGATCAGAAAACGATATCTTAAAAAAGATCCTTGCTTGATATTTACGGTCCCAATTTGATACATGTTATTTTGGATGATCTGACATCGTGGAGAGATCTGCACTTTTTATTATTTCAGTTATAAATCTTTATTTTTCGGTAATCGAAGCTTCAGGCACGAAATCGTCAGCCAGAAGTTTTGTTTCCCAGATGTATTTTGGATCCCTCACAAATTGGAATATATGCTACAAATATTTGAATACCAAAAGGTTTCTTGCGACGGTTCTAAAGAAAACTATCACCTCACTTAAATCTGCTGGGTAAATTTAGCAGGGCATTTCATGCTGTTGACACAGACTTCATATCTCTATATTGTTTTATTATATGTTAATAGAATAGTTGATTATCCACATGAATCGCACAAAACAATTTATTCTGCACTTTTTTCTATTTGTGTGCCTGCTTATATTTGGTGCTTCCGGGTATATGGTGATCGAAAAATGGTCGTTTATGGATGCGCTGTATATGACGGTCATTACACTCGCCACAGTTGGATACGGAGAAGTCCATGAAATAACTTCGGAAGGCCGATTATTTACTGTAATCCTCATTTTTTTGGGAGTCGGGTTTTTTCTTTATGTAGTTGGAAACGTCATACAGTTCCTAGTGGAAGGGCGTATCAGACATGTTTTAGGGAGGCGTATTTTGGACAAACAAATCAGCAAGCTGAAAGACCATTTTATTGTATGCGGGTACGGAAGGATGGGACGGGCTCTGTGTCGTTATCTTATCCAAAAAAGATTAGATTTTATCGTTGTTGAGCAAAATCCGAAACGAGTCCCCGTGATGAATAAAGACGGCATTCTATATATCGTGGGTGCAGCCACCGATGAAGCCAATCTAATTAAAGCAGGTATTGAACGCGCCAAAGGGATTATATCTGTCCTGGGTACCGATGCAGATAACGTTTTCCTGGTTCTGATTGCCAAAGGGCTTAATCCTGATATTTTTGTTGTGGCAAGGGCGAACCAGGATGAAACAGAAAAAACACTATACACCGCCGGCACTGACAAGGTGGTTTCTCCCTTCGCCCTGGGTGCCAGAAGAGTAGCTCATGCAATACTCCGTCCAACTGTTATTCATTTTCTGGAACTGGCTTTTGCAGATGAAGACACAGATATTCATGTAGAAGAGATTCCGGTGAGCGTTTCTTCCAGACTTGTCAATGTCTCTTTGCAGGAATCGGGACTCCGGCAGGATTTTAATCTGATCGTCATATCTATTAGAAAAGCAGATGGCACAATGTGTTTTAATCCAAAAGCTTCTCACCGATTCGAGGCAGGTGATACCATCATTGCAGTCGGGAATAATAAAGGGCTTATGCAAGCGGCAAAAATCTTAAATCCAAACTGATCCCGTTTAGCGGGACCTTTTCCTCAACGCTCACCACAGTGGCTGGCTCTTTACTAATGTAGCTTGAGGTGTTTTAAAGCCTGCTCCTGCAAGTCGACTCCGAGGGAGGGACTAATACACCCTCATCTCCTGTGCAGCCTCGTGGCGCACTATCTGCAATAAAACGCATGGTTTTTCCCATCGAAATATTCTGTGTCGCATAACGATATCTGCAAGGGGAGTAAATTGCAGAAATGGTGAGCAAAGGATTTTTAACCGTTTGAAAACCTGCACTATCTCCCAAGTATTCAAACTAAACGATGCACGAAATAGAATGGGTATCACATGTTTAACTGGCCGACTGGAATTGGTGATATCACAACAAGTTATTATGTATTAAAAAATGATTTTATGGCAACTTGAATAATAAATCAATGAGCATCTTTTCTTAACTGTTGTCCAGGTTTTAATCTTTAGGAAGAGTGGCAAACATGTCCGCTACTTTATTTCTGCTCATTTTTAGATAGTCCCGATCCTTTGAAAAAACTTCAAGTGTTATGGTGTCATCATATCCGATACCCTTAAGGGCTTTAATAATTTCAGAAAAATTGACGGTCCCTGCCCCAACAGGCAAGTGGTTGTCTGCTTCTCCGAGATTGTCGCTTACATGGATATGGTCGATTCGATCTGGAAACCTTTCTATAAATTTTACCGCTCTTTTTCCCTCTGTGTCTTCGATATGGGCATGTCCAGTATCAAGCGTCATTTTAAGATTTGGAAATTTTACGAATATTTCAGCAAAATCCTCGGGTTCTACCAGGGAATGGGTTTTTGGAAACAAATTTTCGAGACAAAGGAGAAGATCAAGCTGGTCAGCCTTTTCCATTATAGCTTCAAGACTTTCCAGGGCATATTTTCTTGCTTGATCCATTACAAAAATACCAAGTCCCAAAATATAGCTGGGATGAAGCACCGCTTTGAGACACCCGAGCTCGGCAGCTACTTCGAGGGATTTAAGAACCTCATTCAGGGAGGCTTCTCTGAGGGCATGGTTAAGATCTGCCGTATAAACAAATGAGGGGAGGTGGCAAACGAGCTTCATCTTTTTCCGTTCAAGTGCTTTGAGGAGTCCTTTTTTTTGCTGGCGAATTATGCTGTAATGCGCCCGTGGCGGATCCATGGTTAACTCAAGGTAATCAAATCCCAATTCTGAAATGGCTTCAAGTTCTTTAAGAATGGGGTTAACTGGAAAATTCATGGCCCCATAAAGCATGTCTTTGACCTCCCCTTCTTTTTCTTATGCTGTTTAGAAGTTGTACATATCATAAGTTGTTTATCCTTTGAAATAAATTTACTACCTGATGCACAGATAATCTTGAAAACTTAAAATAATAACGTTTTTAGATTCTTGGGACTTGGGGGACGTTGTTGAAAGTTTGACATTTGAAAACTTTAAAAATTCAGATGCGTTGACCAATATTTAATCGCACAATTATCAAACGGTAAGCATGACTGTTTGTGACACCCTCACATTTTTTTATGAAACGGTTAATACAGGAATTACGAACGTTTTAAAACTTGCATTATCTCCCAGTGATCGCAACCAATGCCAAGACTGCGATCAGAAAACGATATCTTTAAAACAATGGTGCCTTGATGAACGAAACCGCTTCGCTGTAGCTTTCTAACCTAATAGGCTTCAACCCTTTCCGACCGTTCTCAT
>JASFLX010000358.1:0-3193 GCA_050117895.1 Desulfobacterales bacterium
AATTCCAGATAGTTATAATGCTACATTATACGCTCCTGAGTGAAACACCTTTCCCTTTCTATACCCTCTAATTTCACAAATACTTCAAAATGAAACCCATGCATCTTGGGACTTGAATATTTCATTTTTAAAAGTTATCCATAGATATATAACCCTAAATTTCAACATAATAAAAAATCATAGAGAGGAAAATTATGAGTCTGTTAACCGTTGATCAAGATAAATGTGAGCGTGATGGTATCTGTGCTGAAGTCTGTCCTGCGGGAATCATCGAATTTAAAGACAAAGATGCTTTCCCTACCCTTGTGGATGGCGGAGACAAATTGTGTATCAGATGTGGACATTGTGTTGGGGTTTGTCCACACGGTGCCATGTCTCATTCAATTATGAAACCGGAACAGTGTCTATCAGTAAATGATGACTGGTTATTTGGCCCGGAACACGTCGAGCATTTTTTGCGCTATCGAAGATCTATAAGAAATTACAAGAAAAAAGAGGTTGAGCATGAGGTTCTGACAAAATTAATTAATGTTGCCCGTTTTGCCCCTTCCGGACACAACCGCCAGCCTGTCAGATGGCTGGTTATATATGAAAGGGATGAGGTTCAACGAATGGCTGGATTTGTTATTGATTGGATGCGACACTTAATTAAAGAAGATTCTCCACTCGCTGCCTCTATGCACCTGAATCGAGTCGTTTCTTTTTGGGAAGGGGGAAATGACCCCATATGCAGAAATGCACCACATGTTATCGTTACCTATGCTCACAAAGAGGATGTAACAGCTCCAACTGCTTGTACTATCGCCTTAACATACTTAGAACTGGCTGCATCGTGTTTTGACCTTGGAGCATGTTGGGCAGGTTATTTTAATGCAGCAGCAACTCTGTGGCCGCCAATGCTAAAGGAACTGGGACTCCCTGAAGAAAATATTATCTTCGGAGCAATGATGGTCGGTTATCCCAAATTCAAATATCATCGGCTGCCGCTCAGAAATGATGCCGAGATAATGTGGCGTTGAAGCTGAGGCTTTATATGCTTAATATATGATTTAACGATGATAATTTGATAATTGTCAATAATAGTTATTTTTGAAGTTTTTGGAGGCTTTTTTAATGTCACACAAACCAACCTATGAAGAATTGGAGCAAAGAGTCAAAGAATTAGAGGAAGAGGACCTAAAACGCAAGCAATTAGAGGAAGCCCTAACCGAGAGTGAAGAGAAATACAAATTATTAATAAAAAATCTGCCATGTGTTGTATATAGAGGATTCAAAGACTTTTCTGTTGAATTTTTTGATAACAAAATTGAATTATTTACAGGCTTTAATGTTAATGAATTTAATTCCAAGAGGATGAAATGGAGCGATATTATATTAAAAGAAGATATTGAGGCGGCAAGGATATTTTTTATCCAGGCCTTAAAGGCGGATCGGTCATATGTTAGGGAATATAGAATCAGAACCAAGTTGGGTGAGATCCACTGGATTCAAGAAAGGGGCCAGATAATTTGTAATAATAAGGGTGAGATTAAATTTGTTAGTGGCGTTTTTTTTGATATTACGGATTATAAACGAGCCGAGGATGAGCGAATTCGTCGCCAAAAACTTCAGAGTATTCTCGAGATAGCCGGCGCCGTATGCCATGAGATGAACCAACCCATTCAGGGAATTTATTTGAATTTAGATCAATTATTAATAAATATGCCTGAAGATAACCCATTATTAAAAAAGATTATTTTCATAAAAAATCAAATTGATAAGTTGGCATCAATAACTGATAAACTCCAAAGTATAACAAGATATGAAACCAAAGAATACATTTTGGGTACGAAAATAATTGATATAGAAAAATCTTCAACCCAATAGGTTAAAGATGACGCACTTTTGGGCACCGACTGGCCATCCCGAGGTATATTATGTAAAATACTTCATAGACATCATGTAGTTTATCTCACAATTTCATAATTTTATCTATGAGATTGAACACCTATTCCTTTTATACAATTGATGTAACTATTTAATATCTATACTATAACGGATATAAATATTTTTTGCGCATTTTTTTGCAAATTTTGCACGATTTTTGCTTAATAATAAATTTAGTTGGAAAAACTTTTTATCGTTTTCTAAACTCCTTTTTAACAGCCTGGGTCGTTAACCATAAACTTGTGAGAGAAAATGTAGCCTCCCACTGATGCGGCCCAGGCTGACAACTTTGAGACCTTTGTAAAACGCCCCCTACTAAGTCACCGTTGCAGGCGTCCTCAAGTAAGTTAAACTGGATATTTTCTATTCAGACAGCCTTTGTCCTTCTTTTTAGTACAATATACTGTTTTTTCTAATATTCTTCATATTTTCCTTGACTATTGAAAAATTTTTTTCTTCATTGCCGCTGTGCGCCTTGAATTATTGTGATATTATATTTAGAAACAACAGATAAAGCTAAACATGCAAATGAAATCTTTGAACTAATGAAATATCCGGGTTAGAAGATTAGAATAAACTTGAGAAAAAGGCCTATGGTAATATTCAGATCCAATAAGAAGAATAGAGTAAAAACGTATAAATTTAACTATTCTCAAGTTGCCTGGCAGGCATGCGCAATGTTAGCTATGTCCATTCTGCTGGGCTTAGCCATCAATCAGTTTCGATCTGAACGGTTGCCGCTGTTTGGAGACTGGTCTATCAAGGCCAAACTGGTAACGGCTAATGGTGATCGCCTGGAAATCTCTTTTGAAGAAGCTGAAAAATTATTTATGGAAAAATCAGCGCTTTTCATAGATGCCCGTTCCATGGACGATTATGCAAATGGTCACATTCCGGGTGCTCGCAGTCTGCCATGGCATGATGTTGACCGGCGGTTTGTCGAGGTTACAGAAGATATTTCACCGGATACACTGATTATTACGTATTGCGAAGATATAACCTGTGATCTGAGTTGTGATTTGGCATTGTTTTTGCTCGAAATGGGTTTTAAAAATGCCCGGGTGCTGCTGGACGGTTGGGCGGTATGGTTGAAAAGCCGCCTGCCGATTGAAAAAGAAAATGACGTATCCTGAATTTTACGAGTGTTAAATTTGCCAAAAATCATAAGCCCATTAACCCTGAACTTCTGAACGCTGAGCCCGTGGATCGGCTACAGTAAAACAAAGGGGAAGAACTTGAATCCAAACCGAATACTAACGCTATCTGC
>JASFLX010000359.1:0-3189 GCA_050117895.1 Desulfobacterales bacterium
ATTTCATGAGGATACAACACAAGACGAGGATCCGGTGACCACCACAAAATGGGTTCATCATCTGAAAACCACGGAAAAATGCCCATACGGTAAGCAAGGAGAAGACGTTTCCGGCTTAAATCACCACCAACAGCCAGTAACCCTTCTTTGGAGGCAAGATGTGGAGGGGGGAATGCTATTTTATCCGTTAAAAGAAAAACAGTCACTCAATTACTCAACGACTGAATAAATTTAGGGGCTTCGCCCTAGTTGGAATTGCTGAATTTTCGGTGCTTAAAATCAAAAGTCAACTTGTCGTTCTTCGTATGAATAAAAACCTCGCCGCCTTTTTCAAGCTGCCCGAACAGAATCTCATCCGAGAGCATATCTTTGATTTCAGTCTGAATCAACCGGGTCAGAGGCCTGGCTCCGTAACGGGGATCATGCCCGTTTCTTGCCAGCCATGTTCGTGCATCGGAAGAAAGAGTGATGGATATCTTTTTAATGGCAAGCTGTTCTTTAAGCTCTTTCATGAACTTATCCACCACCTTTTCCATGATTTCCTCATTCAGCGCATTAAAGTGAATAATGCCGTCAAGGCGGTTTCTGAATTCCGGGCTAAAAAATTTTTCAACCGCTTTTTTCCCTTTGTCCTCGGTATCATATTTTTTATCACCGAAACCGATGGTCTGACTGCTCATTTCCCGGGCACCGGCATTCGAAGTCATCATAATGATTACATTTCTGAAATCAGCCTTTTTGCCATTGTTATCAGTCAGGGTGGCATGATCCAAAACCTGAAGTAAAATGTTGAACATATCCGGATGCGCCTTCTCTATTTCATCAAATAACAGAACGCTGTGGGGATGTTTACGGATACTGTCCGTCAAAAGTCCTCCCTGGTCAAAGCCGATATACCCCGGAGGTGCACCGATAAGACGTGCCACCGCATGTTTTTCCATGTATTCGCTCATATCGAATCGTAAAAACTGAACGCCGAGATTTTTGGAAACTTGCAGGGCCACTTCCGTCTTTCCAACACCGGTGGGACCGGCAAACAGGAACGAACCGATGGGTCTCTCGGGGATTCCCAGGCCTGCACGGGAACGCTTTATCGACGTGACAAGAGATGTTATGGCATCATCCTGCCCGAAAACAAACTGCTTGAGTTTTCCTCCGAGATTCTCCAACTTTGTTTTGTCAGGCGTCGAAACGCTGATGGTCGGTATTCTTGCCATCTTGGCCACGATTTTTTCAATATCTTTGGGATGGATCTTCTTTCTGCTTGAAGGCCCCGAAAGTCTGACAAACGCTCCGGCTTCATCGATCACATCTATGGCTTTGTCCGGCAGATAACGATCATTGATATATTTTGCGGAGAGCTCAACAGCTGCTTTCAGTGCGGGATCGGTATAAATAATACCGTGATGGTCCTCATAACGGGATCGCAACCCTTTTAAAATTTGAATGTTCTCCTTAATCGGAGGTTCCAAAATTTCGATCTTTTCAAAACGGCGGGACAGGGCACGATCCTTTTCAAAGAAATTCTTATAATCCTCATAAGTGGTTGAGCCGATACACCGCAGATCACCTGTTGCCAGTGCCGGTTTCAGGATATTCGACGCATCCATGGATCCTCTACTGGTAGCGCCGGCACCCACCATGGTATGAATTTCATCAACAAACAGGATGGCATCTTTTTTCTTTTTCAGAGCAGCCAGCACCCCTTTTAATCTCTGCTCAAAATCACCACGAAATTTTGTTCCTGCCAGCAGCCCCCCCAGATCCAGGGAATATATTCGAACATCTTTAAGCAGGTCGGGAATGAATTTATTATGTATCTTAATCGCCAAACCTTCGGCCATTGCCGTTTTTCCCACACCCGGGTCTCCCACAAAAACCGGATTGTTCTTCCGTCTCCTGCAGAGCACCTGAATGGTTCTTTCCATTTCATGTTCCCTGCCGATTAACGGATCCAATTTCCCCTGGGATGCACTTCTAACAAGATCGATCGTGAAATCATCGAGGGGATCACCCTTCTTCTTTTTTCCCTTTCTGTCTGTTTTCACCAGTTCATCTGATTCATCTTTATAAGGGGACTTGGAAACATCATGGGAAATATAATTTAAAACATCAAGACGGGTTATACCTTCGGCGTTCAGAAAATATTCGGCATGAGAGTCCTTTTCCTGAAAAATTGATGCCAGTATGTCACTGACGGCCACTTCATGTTTTTCGGCGGAACGGACATGATTAATCGCCCGCTGAAGCACTCTTTGAAAGCCCACTGTCTGCTGTAGAACATATTCATTCCCTTCGGGAATACTTACCATCCGCTGACTGAAAAATAATTCAAGGGCGTTTCTAAGGTTCAGGATGTTACCCCCGCAATTTTCAATGATTTCTATACCGTTTTTGTCGTATAGAATGGCAAAAAGCAGATGTTCTATACAAACATACTCATGTCGTCTTTTCCTCGCTTCTCTTACCGCAAAGCCGAGCGTTTCGCTGAGTTCTTTACTGATCATGGTCTATTCTTCCTCCATGGTACATTTAAGAGGAAACCCGTTTTGACGGGCTAAATCGTGAACGGTGTTCACTTTTGTTTCAGATACTTCATAGGTATAAACACCGCAAATACCGATGCCTTTTTGATGGACATTCAGCATAATTTCTACCGCCTCTTCCGGTGGTTTATTAAACACAAGCATCAGGACCTCGACGACAAACTCCATGGTGGTATAATCATCATTGTGAAGTAATACCTTGTACATGGGAGGTTCATCAATCTCGTCCCTGGTTTCTGAAATGACTTCTTCTTCTGTTTCAGGGCTATATTCGCTCATGGCACTATTTACCACAATTTAAATGCCCAAAGTGAGACCTTTGCAAAAAATGGCGTTTTTCAAATTATAATCATTTTAACTCGGGCTTGTAAAGAGGGTAAACCGAAAAAATTTTCCATAGTTTAACTATCTTCCGCAGCATTTTTTATATTTTTTCCCGCTCCCGCAAGGACAGGGTGCATTCCGACCCACCTTTTTTTGGGTACGTTTGACCGGTTTTTTCTTTTCGGCTTCATCGCCACTGGAAAATATCATTTTCTGTTCCTTGGGCTGTTGCAAATCAGAAATTTTTTTGGGTTCGGATATCTGGATTCTGAACAAAATACCCAAGGTTTCTTCTTTGATCCTGGAAATCATGTCCTGA
>JASFLX010000360.1:0-3189 GCA_050117895.1 Desulfobacterales bacterium
CCTCTTTTCTCCGTGTTTGGAAAGAATAGCACCGGCCCAAGTTGCGGAATGGATACTTGAAGATAACCTGAATGTCAGGCTGCATCTTCAACTACATAAAATCATATGGCCTGATAGGGAAAGAGGGGTATAATTATGAACCATATAAAAAAGGCGGTTGTTCTTTCCAGCGGCGGGATTGATTCCACAACTGTCATGGCCATGGCAAAACAGGAAGGTTTTGAAATCTACAGTTTAAGTTTTTTTTACGGGCAGCGTCACGCCGTTGAACTTGAAGCTGCCCGTAAAGTAGCGGATGGCATGGGTGTTGCGGAGCACCTTGTCATTAATATCGACTTAAAAAAAATAGGCGGTTCATCCCTTACCGATGACATGGATGTGCCCAAAGCCAAAGATGAACGAACCCTAACCCGTGAGATACCCGTTACGTATGTTCCGGCACGGAATACCATATTTCTATCCTTTGCCCTGGCGTGGGCCGAAGTTCTTGAATCCTCGGACATTTTCATCGGGGTTAACGCCATCGATTACAGCGGGTACCCGGATTGCAGGCCCGAATATATCGAGGCATTTCAACGTATGGCCAATCTTGCCACAAAGGCAGGTGTGGAAGGGATAACAAAAATTAAAATAAGGACGCCACTTATCCGGTTGACCAAAGGACAAATAATCAATAAAGGAATAGAATTGGGGGTCGATTATACTTTGACCCACAGCTGTTATGATCCCTCGCCTCAGGGTCTTGCATGCGGCAGGTGTGACAGCTGTTTTTTAAGAAAAAAAGGGTTTAAAGAAGCAGGGGTAGAGGATCCCACAAGATACGCTTAGAAGTGATTTCAAAACCTCCCCTCAGACCCAATTCCTATGTTGGACCGAGGGATTCAATACTCGAAATATTACATATATTCCTGCGTTTGAATCCCTCGGTCCGCCTTGACTTTGAACCTGATTGAAGGTTTTGAAACCACTTCTATTTCCTCGTTTATAATTTTTGCGTTTTTTATGGCAAAAAATATCCAAACTTATTGAGTGTGAAGTGACCTAACGTGGCTAAAATTAAGGAGCATCTAAAATTTGTATAAAAGTCGGAGCAATGCGACTCCTTAACTTTAGGCACTTCAAACTTTAGATCACTTTTAATTTTTCCGGTTTATCCGGGTTAGGACGAATGTCATGTCAGAAAAAGGTATTGTATTTTTTCCGGAAAGGTATATCGAAGCAACACCCAAAGATTACGGGTTAGAATCCTATGAAGAAGTTTTCTTTCCCGCACAGGACGGCACCCGCCTGCACGGCTGGTTTGTTCACGGGCCCGATGAACGGGCGGTATTGCTCTGGTTTCATGGCAATGCCGGCAATATCAGCCATCGTCTGCATAATCTTAGAATGCTGCATGACGCCCTTAACATCCCTATTTTTATCTTCGACTATCGTGAATACGGCCTAAGCCAGGGTGAAATCTCAAAAGCCGGAACCTTCTCCGACGCCCACGGAGCCTTCCGATATCTAATAAACGAAAAAGGATTTCAAAAATCTTCCGTATTGTTGTTTGGCAGGTCTCTGGGAACCGCTTTGGCAGTGGATATTGCCAGTAAAGAAGATTGCCTGGGAATAATTCTTGAAGCTGCTTTTACTTCAACGGATGACATGATGCAGCGATATTTCCCTTTCTTTGCACCGCAACCAACGTCGGTCGTCAAATATGACAGTATGTCATTGATAGACAAAATTAAGTCACCCGTTCTGTTTATCCACGGGCAATTCGATCAAACAATTCCGGTTTCCATGGCCCGCAGTCTATTGGAAAAAGCTCCGGATCCCAAGGAATTCTATGAGATTGCGGGGGCGGATCATAATGATACTTATCTTGTGGGCGGACGTGAATACTTCGCTGTGTGGCAGACATTTTTAAACAAATGTCTCAGTCATAAATAGTTTCTGGATGGAAACAAATTAAGTTTCCAATGCAGAAATGAGCAATTTTTCGCAAGGTCAAGGCCAATTCTATAGGATAGCAGAATTGGACGGCTTTATAGCCGCCCGTCAGGGCGAGGGCCATGGATGCCCCGATTCAAAACAAGGAATTACGCGTCCCGCCCCGAGGTGGGAACAAGTGATTCCGCAGATTGAAGCAGAGATTGCGGAAAAGGGCAATTTCTGGATGGAAACTAACTTGAATAGAATGCATTAATAACCATAAAAATAGAAGCCGCCCAGGTGGTATAGGCAAATAGTTGTTTGAGATGTTTTGGTTTTGTTTTCAATGCGAACTTCCCGCCTATGACACCACCGACAACTGTAAGTATTGCAAGGGGTATGGCCCAGGATGGATTAAAATCCCCTTGAATGGCATGGCCGGTAAAACCCATCAGAGCTGTTGCAGCAATAAGAGTTGAGGCTGTGCCGACTGCTACATGCATGGGAACCCCACAGGCCAGAACCATAAGCGGAACCAAAAAAGATCCTCCGGATACCCCGACCATTCCTGAACCAAAACCTGCCAATAGGCTTACAGGAATTGCAATCCATGAATTTACAATATGGATATCGTTTCCTAAATTAAAACTCCAATATCCAAATTTTTTGTTCCCATGTAAACTTGTATTATCTGAAACAGGGACAAGCATCATTGCTCCGGCAATTGCAAGCATACCGGCAAAAATTATTTTCAAACAAAACCCGCTAAACAGGTGAGAAAAATATCCGCCTGCTAACGCTGAAGTAGCTGTTAATGTGCCGATATAAATAGCTAACGTCCAAGCAACCACTTTGTTTTTTTGGAAAATTAACAGGGCTGCAAGTGCTGCGGTAAAAAGAATAAACTGACCCGTCGCGGCCGCCTGATGCATAGGGATGCCGGCCACCACTAAAATTAGGACATAAAAATTGCCGCCGCCTTTGCCGACCATGGTCATGGTAACAGCAACAAGCAAAATAATTAAACTTACGATAATAAATTGAGACATGGTAAACCTGCGGTAAGAAAAAAGCTTATTTTTTCTTTTGAATAATTTTCAATACTTTGCCCGGCTTAACCGCGTCAGTTAGCGCGGTATAGCCACCCTCTAAAATGCGAACGTTAATAAATCCTTTTGAAAGAAGATAGAGATAAGCCATGCCGGATCGAGAATTTGCCGGACAAAAAATAGCAATAAGCTTGTCTTTCGGAATTTCGTCTATCCTGTCGGG
>JASFLX010000361.1:0-3182 GCA_050117895.1 Desulfobacterales bacterium
CAACTACAGCTGCAGCCTTGTTGGAGCGAAGCGGAAATCCCGTCATCGGGGGACCTGCGGTATCCTCGACTTTTGCAACGATACGACAAGCAATCCGTTTAGAACTTAGGGGCTTCGCCCCAATTGGCCTCCGGCCCATAGGGCCTCCGCCCCGGAGGGAATAATGGAATAAAGGAATAATGGAATCATGGGGTTGAAGGAATTTTTTACAATTAAAAGGGTATATTTCCGCCCTTATGCCCAGCATTCCAGTATTCCATTCCGATGGTACAAAGAGGTTGCAATTAAAAGACTGTTGATTTCATATAGTTGTAGAAATTCCGAGACGTTTAATGACAATACAGGTATAAAGATGGGGCGGGTAAGATGATTAACCCGCCCCATCTTTATAACGCCGATTTGATCGATAAAAAACTTATTTAAAATAAAGGAGAAACCAAATGAAAAAAGTAAAGCTGTTTTTCGTATTGTTATTAGCATGGGTATTCACCTCAGCATGTGCACACATGATGGGCTTTGAAAAAACCTCGCCGACCATCAACGGGATTTTGAAAAAAGGAGAATTGGTGGTTGGAACTGCCGGCAATATGCCGCCGTTGAATATGACAGATAAAAAGGGGGAAATTATCGGTCTTGAGGTGGATATGGCGCACTATTTTGCCGCCGCTATGGGCGTAGAACTCAATCTCGTGAAAAAACCATTTTCGGAACTTTTACCGGCCCTGGAAACGGGTGAGGTGGATATGATTCTTTCCGGGATGACCATCACACCGGAACGCAATTTGAAGGTGGCTTTTGCCGGTCCGTATATCATTTCCGGAAAAGCGTTTTTGACCAAAGATAAATTCATTGCTTCGGTCAAAGAAGCGTCTGACCTAAACCGGTCCGACATGCGTCTTGTGGCGTTGGAAAGCTCGACCAGTGAAACACTGGTAAAAGAAATCATCCCAAAGGCTCAGTTGATGACAACCAAAAATTATGATGATGCGGTGGAAATGGTTCTTCAGGATCAAGTACATGCTCTGGTTGCGGATTACCAGATATGTCTGGTTTCTCTTCTCCGATATCCGGACCAAGATCTTGTTTCAGTTATTACTCCTTTTACCTACGAGCCGCTGGGCATTGCCTTACCGGCCGGCGATCCCCATTTGATTAACTGGGTAAATAACTTTATCAATACCTTAAAAGAATCCGGTGAGCTGGACGAACTCAGAGCTCGATGGCTAAAGGACGGTTCATGGTTAAACGAGTTGCCGTAATACGAATCAAAAAATTACTCAATAATGTCCATCCATAAATACCTCATTTATGGATGGACGCAGGTTAATATTCACTAAAGAAAGGAGTTTCTAAAATGAAGTTTCTGAGAATTTGTGTCGTCATTATCCTTCTATTTTCCGGAGTCGGCTTTATCGGATGTGGCGGCGGCGGCGCCGAAGTCAAAACCAAACAGACCACATTGGGTCAAGAATTAAGTGATCTGGATAAAGCCTACAAAGACGGTATCATTACTGAAGAAGAATATAACAAAGCTAAGAAAGACATTTTGAAAGGGAAGTATTAGACGGTTATGGACTAAACTTTCATACATTAAATTATTTTTTCAAATGAATACGTTATGATCGTTCTCGGTTTTGTTATGATCAATTAGGATAGGAGTCATGTCGCTTATCGCCTGCCACGAGTGTGATTTAATTCATCGGGTTGACGCTGTGCCCGAAGGGAGCGCAGCCAGGTGTTCCCGGTGCGGCGGGCTGTTGTATCAGCACAAACGCGACAGTTTGGAGCGTACGCTGGCGTTGACTGTGGCAGGGCTTATATTGTTTGTGGCGGCAAACTCATTCCCGTTCCTGGGGTTCAAAATCCAAGCCCAGGTCCACGAGACAATATTGATTACCGGTGTCCGGGAGCTTTATCATCAGGGGATGTGGATTCTGGCAACCGTGGTCCTTTTGACGACCATCGTGTTGCCTGCGGCACAGATGTTGGGGTTGCTGTATGTGCTGGTACCCCTCAGGCTGAACCGAATTCCCTGGAAATTAAAACAAGTGTTTCGATTCATCCAATCTTTGCGGCCATGGGCCATGATGGAAGTATTCATGCTGGGCATTCTGGTTTCCATTGTAAAACTGGCCAAAATGGCAACCATCGTACCGGGTATTGCCGCCTTTGCATTCATGGCCTTGATCTTTGTTTTGGCCGCGTCCCTGGCGGTATTGGATCCCCATGCGGTGTGGGAAAGAATAAAAATCCAAGAGAGCACCAGCGGCATCCCCGTTGCACGGGCCAACTTGATCGGCTGTCATACCTGCCATCTTCTGTGCCGTTCACCTTCCCACGGGGTTCATGGATTGACCTGTCCGCGATGCGGCACATGTCTGCACCGGCGCAAGCCCAACAGCATTGCGCGGACCTGGGCACTGATCCTGGCGGCCGCAATATTCTATGTTCCGGCCAACGTGCTGCCCATAACCATTGTTACCTCTTTGGGGAAAAAGCAGGCCGATACGATCATTAGCGGAGTCATGTATTTTATTTCTTCGGGTATGTGGCCCATTGCGCTGGTCATCTTCGTGGCCAGTGTGTTTGTGCCATTGTTAAAGCTTTTGGTCCTGGGTTATTTGTCTTTTTCGGTCCAGCGCAAATCCGTATGGCGACCCGTGGATCGAACGAAAATCTATCGAATGGCAGAGGTTGTGGGCCGCTGGTCCATGGTGGATGTATATGTGGTGACCATCCTGGTTGCCATGGTGAATTTAGGTGCCCTGGCAACCATCGAAGCCGGTCCGGCAGCCGTCTATTTCTGCGGCGTGGTGATCATCACTATGTTGGCGGCCATGAGCTTTGATCCCAGACTGATATGGGACCAAATGGAGAATAAAAATGAATGAACAGCAAATGGAAGAAACCGGTGCTTCGGGTGCGGCCCGGGCCGTTGTTAAACCCAAAAAAAGCGTTTCCATTGTCTGGATCGTGCCGTTGGTGGCCCTTTTGATCGGCGGCTGGTTGGCCTACAAGGCCGTTACCGAAAAGGGCCCCACCATCACCATTACTTTCCAAAGCGCCGAGGGGCTGGAAGCCGGCAAAACCAAAATCAAATTCAAAGACGTGGAAGTGGGTCAAGTGGAGGAGATTCATCTGAGTCCGGACCTGTCGCAAGTCATGGTAACGGCCCAGTTGAC
>JASFLX010000362.1:0-3168 GCA_050117895.1 Desulfobacterales bacterium
CGCACTGGAGGCGGGCATCTTTTCCATATCTTGGGCGGTAATCACGGTAATATTGGCGGCAACATCCTGTTTGGGCGTTTGCACACGCGTGGCCGAAACAACAACCTCTTCCAGTTCTACAAAAGCCCGTGATTCGGCGGCCATATCAGACGCCCATACAATTCGAGGAACAACCATTGCAATAATAACCAGCGCAGCGCATTCACAGGCGTATAAACAGCCACACCACTTTCGATGACAAAAAGAATTTTTTATTTTCATTCCCTCCTTCTTACTCTAATTCGTATTTCTTCACTTTATCAATCAGGGTCTTTCGACTGATTCCCAGCAGTTCCGCCGCCCGGGTTTTATTTTTGGAAGTTCGCTTCAGGGCGAGTTCAATATAAAACTTTTCCAACTCTTTTAAATTCAAATCAGAAATGTCTTCCAAGGCTCTGGTATCAAAAGGCAGATGTCTTGTTGTAATCATGGATTCACGACAGGTAATCACGGCCCTTTCCATGACGTTAATCAACTCCCGGACATTTCCGGGCCAGTCGTACATGATCATGGATGCCAAAGCGTTTTCAGAAAGACCGGTAATGGAGCGATGATAAACCTGGCAAAATCGCTTGACATAGAAATCCGCGATCAGCGAAATGTCCTCTTTCCGGTGTCGCAAGGGTGGAATTTTTATTTCATATACGTTTATGCGAAAAAAAAGATCCTGGCGAAAGCGGCCTGAAGCAACATCCGCCTGAATATCCCGATTAGTGGCGGTGATGATGCGAAAGTCTGATGTTAACGGGATGGTCCCTCCCACGCGGCTAAACCGTTTCGACTCCAGTACCCTGAGCAGTTTTGCCTGAAACATAGAAGAAGCATCCGCAATTTCGTCCAAAAAAAGCGTACTCTCATGGGCAACTTCAAAAAGTCCTTTTTTTTGCTCAACGGCACCGGTAAACGCCCCTTTTTCATGTCCGAAAAGCTCGCTTTCCAGAACACCTGGGGAGAATTCATTGCAACCCACCGCAAAAAACGGCCTGGACTTTCTGTCACTCAATTCGTGAATGGATCTGGCAACCAGTTCTTTTCCCGTTCCGGTCTCTCCGGAAATCAAAACCGTAACCGGCAAAGGAGCGACCTCCTTTATGGATCGAACCACCTTCTTGATTTCCTTTTACCGCCCGATCACCGGTGGGGCGACTTTTAAACCGAATGTTTTTTCTTTTTGGAGCATGGCGATATTTTGCGCCATTTCCCGTTTGGCCACGGCTTCCCGCACCGTGGTCCAAAACAGATCTAATTTATCGTCCAATGGTTTTTCGAAATAATGGAAGGCCCCTCTTTTGACCGCCCGAACCGCCTCCGCTGTTGAACCGAATGCCGTGATCAGAATCACGGGAATATCCGGGTGCAAGTCCTGAACTGTGGTAAACAGTTGGATCCCCGTCATCTCCGGCATCTGTACATCTGAGATAATCAGATCCATGGGTTCATGACTCAAAATCTTTATGGCATGTTTCGCTGAAGTGGTGGGAGTGATATGAAAATCAACGGATTGGGGAAGACACAGAAAAAGCTCCAGGAAGGCCTCATTATCATCTACGATTAAAATCTTGGGTTTTTTCATATCCGGGCCGCACGGTTTGACGGGTTCATGGTTTTTGGATTGCAAGCACTGGTGCTGAGAACCGGTTAAAAAACGTTCCAATAGGTAACAGGACGGAAAACGATTTTTGTAACGATGGGTAACAGTTCAAACAAAAAAGGTTTTGTCCGTTAAGAAAATAACATACGATTACATATAATTATGATTTTCTTCCGTATTCTCTCCCTCTGGCATCCTAATTGCTTTATATTGGCGTTTACCCTTTTCTATGTTTATGGTTTGTCCCTGTATCAACTTCTTACCGGTAACGCAAGAAAGAGGTAAGTGTATTTCCCTAATTTTGTATAAAAACATGCCAAACCAAACTTAAAATTATGGAGTTCAAAGAGGATGCCAAAACCACCGGATCGCAATTCTATACCCAACATTTCTCTTAACATTGTGGGCCGAAATATGCTGCAAAATGAACTGTTGCTTTCGTTTTTGAAAAAGCAAACCGGCCTGAAGGGCACATGTTTTCCAAACATGGAATCAATATCTGCCTTGGATGCAAATGAACCGGCAATCCCACAATTTCTTATTTTGGACTGTAAAAATATTGAGGTGAAAAATCTTTGGACGGATATCCGTACCTGGAATTTTTCACACTCATGCCCGTGTTTTTTTGTATTGTGTAATGCCGAACCCGATTTGCAGTTTGAAAAAAATGCGTTGGAAAACGGCATACAGGGCATCTTTTATAATAACGACCCCCTGCCGTTAATCATCAAAGGTATTTGTGCTGTTTTGAAGGGAGATATATGGTATTCAAGAAAAACATTGAATAAACTTCTTATGGAAAAACGCTCCTCATCTCATTCGCTGGCACATCCCGCGGTGTTCCGTTTGACAGGTAGAGAAAAACAAGTACTTTCCTGTATCGCTTCCGGATACAGCAGCCAGGCTATTTCCGATGAGCTTAACATCAGTATGCATACCGTCAAAACCCATATCTACAACCTCTATAGAAAGATCAATGCCACCAACCGGCTGCAGGCGACGCTGTGGGCCACCAAGTACCTCTGATTTTCATTAAAAGAATCCAAAGGCTTCCAAAATTAATATTTGAAGGCAAATACTTGCACCGTATGAATAACTTAGGGGATCTTGGTTTTGCTTTGATATTCATAAAATTTTCTAATTATTATAACATATTGCATAATTGCAAAATGTTTCATGTTCTATTTTTATTCAAAAGATAGACCTATATAATATAAAAGCTCATACAAAGCGTTACTATTGCATTGTTTTTTTTATTGTTATTTGGAGACATTCATAATGCCCAGAAAACCGACCTGTGAAGAATTAGAGCAAAGAATTAAAGAGTTACAGAAAAAATTAGTTAATTGCGAACGTACTGAAAAAACATTACAGAAGTGGAAGAAGCGTTTCATAAGTGTTACAAATAGCATAGAAGAGCTACATGTAATATTGGATCAGAATTTGAAAATACAGTTGATAAATTCTACATTGGCCAAAACCTATAACGTCTCTCTTGATGAGAATATGGGGAAATACTGCTATGAGCTGTTCTATGG
>JASFLX010000363.1:0-3155 GCA_050117895.1 Desulfobacterales bacterium
GACCTTGTGGATGGCGGCACACTATCCTCGAAGTCAAATTGTTGCAGTTTCCAATTCGAATTCTCAAAGAAAATTCATTCAAAAGCTATGTGTTGAAAGAAATATCGATAACGTGGAAATCATCACTCAAGACATGAATCATTTTTCTACGGACAAACGTTTCCATCGCATTGTTTCTATCGAAATGTTCGAACACATGCGAAACTGGGAGAAATTACTCCAACGAATCAATAGTTGGTTAACCCCGGAAGGAAAAGTCTTTATCCATATTTTCACCCATAAACAGTTTGTATATCCCTTTGAGTCCGAAGGGCCCGACAATTGGATGGGGCGTTTTTTTTTCACGGGAGGTATGATACCCTCGGATAATCTTCTTCTTTACTTTCAAAAAGATCTTATTTTAGAGGAACATTGGCGGGTCAACGGCAGACACTACCAAAAGACTGCGGAGGCATGGTTAAAAAATCTGGACACACATCGAGAGGAAATCATGCCCGTAATGGAGGATGTTTACGGATCCAAGGATGCCTATCGATGGTTTCAACGGTGGCGTATCTTTTTTATGGCCTGTGAGGAACTATGGGGTTACAAAAATGGGGAAGAGTGGTTAGTTTCTCATTACCGACTAAGAAAGCGGTTATAGATAAGATCTCACAATTCGATCCATAACAGTGTAAAACATACGTAAGATTCTTATAAAGAAAAGATTATTGTATAAAAAATGTTGGGTTAAAAAAATGCCCTAATTATTTTTGATTTTGGGCAGCATTAATACCGATGCAACAGTTTTATCGCTGTTATGATAATTTTCAACAAGTGCGATTTTCATTGGGAAATATCAACATATAAATAATAAGAGGTAGTTGTGATAAAACGTTCAATCCGAATAACCCTTGCAGCAGTATTCATAATCATTGGAGTGACGGATGCCATGGCGATCGAAGAGATCACCTACACGGTGGTGAAAAAAGACAATAAGTTCGAGATCCGTGATTATACACCCCACATCCTTGCCGAAACTGTAGTGGAAGGAGAACTTAAAGAGGCTGGAAACAAGGCGTTCAGAATGCTATTTCGCTATATTTCAGGATCCAACCGATCACGTAAAAAAGTGGTGATGACGGCGCCTGTTTCCCAACGTCCACAGGGGGAGAAGATCGAGATGACGGCGCCCGTTGGACAGCGGCCTGCTCAGGAAAAGTGGGCTGTAAGCTTCATGATGCCGTCATCGTACACTCTGAAGACCCTTCCAGAGCCGGAGAACCCGAATATCACCTTGCGTCAGGTTCCAGCACGACGGATGGCCGCAGTGCGCTATTCCGGTTTCTGGAGTGAGAAGGGCTATCTTCGATACAAGTCGAAACTGGAGTCGTGGATTCAAGAAAGAGGCCTTACCATTGTGGGCGAACCCATATGGGCCCGATACAATTCTCCCTTTACCCCTTGGTTCTTGCGACGAAACGAGATTCTGATTCCGATAGATACAGTTACTGACTGAAAAAGCTCAAAAGTTGCAAAGATCTCTAAATCATGCACGCAGAGGTCATGACCATGCTCATGCTAAAGGCTAGATAATTTGCCCTACTAAAAGCAAATTCTCATTAAGCTTCGGCCGGTTGGTGCTCTGCCATCATCTTCTCCAGGGTTTGACCTTCGATCGTCTCTTTTTCCAGAAGCAGTTCGGCGCTTTTTTTCAGCAATGATTTTTTGGCCTCAAGAATATTCTGGGCCGTTTCATACTGCTGTTTGATAATCTCCCTGACCTCATGGTCGATCATTTCCGCCGTTGCATCGCTGTATTCGATAGTCCCTTGGTGTCCGGGTAAATTCAGGAACCGGGATTGTTTTTCCCTTGCAAAGTAAACCTGGCCGACTTTGGCGCTCATACCGTATTCCTTGACCATGCTGCGGGCGATGTCCGTAGCTTTTGCCAGGTCGTTATGGGCTCCGGTGGAAATATCTCCGAATATAAGTTCTTCAGCAGCGCGACCTCCCAGAAGCGTGGCAATGCGGTTGAGCAATTCTGTTTTTTTCATCAAAAACCGGTCTTCGGTGGGGACCTGCATGGTGTATCCCAGTGCGGCAATCCCACGGGGGATGATGGTGATCTTTTGAACCGGATCCGTGCCAGGCAGCGACAGTGCCACCAGGGCATGACCCATTTCGTGGTAGGCGACAATTTCCCGTTCTTTGGGATTTATCAGCCGGTTCTTTTTCTCCAGTCCTGCCACCACACGTTCTATGGCCTCTTCGAATTCGGACATGGTCACTTGGTTTTTGTTGCGCCGGACCGCCAAAAGGGCGGCTTCATTCACCAGATTAGCGAGATCGGCACCCACCATTCCCGGTGTCATGGCCGCAATTTTCTCCACATCCAAATTATCTTCATATTGAATGTTTTTTAAATGGACTTTTAGAATGGCTTCGCGGCCGATTTTGTCCGGCCGGTCCACCAGAATCTGGCGATCGAAACGGCCGGGACGCAAAAGCGCCGGATCGAGTATTTCGGGACGGTTGGTAGCGGCCATCAGAATCACCCCGATCTGGGGATCGAAGCCGTCCATTTCCACCAGCAGTTGATTCAACGTCTGTTCCCGTTCGTCATGTCCTCCCATGGTACCGAAACCGCGTGCCTTGCCCAGGGCATCCAATTCATCGATAAATATGATGCAGGGGGCTTTCTGTTTGGCCTGGTCAAAAAGATCCCTTACCCGCGCAGCGCCCAGTCCGACAAACATTTCCACGAATTCAGAGCCGCTGAGACTAAAAAAAGGCACACCGCTTTCACCGGCTACGGCTTTGGCCAACATGGTTTTGCCGGTACCCGGGGGACCCACCAGCAGGGTGCCCCGGGGAATTTTACCGCCTATTTTGGTAAATTTTTGAGGTTCTTTCAGAAAGTCGATCACTTCGACCAATTCCTGCTTGGATTCATCCACACCGGCCACGTCATCGAAGGTGACATCGATGTCCTCTCGCATGTAGATCTTGGCTTTATTTTTACCCAGGCTCATAAAACCCGGTTGTTGCCCGGCCATACGTCGCATCATGAAGTACCATATGCCGACAAAGATAAAAATGGGAATGATCCATGAGAAAAGGTTACGGAAAAAGGTGGATTCGATCTCCCCCTTGAATTTAATGTTGCTCTCCTC
>JASFLX010000364.1:0-3153 GCA_050117895.1 Desulfobacterales bacterium
AAATGTGGCGACCCCGGACCCGGCCTCCACCAGAAGGGCGTCGGCATGACCATGATAGCAACCGTCAAATTTTACGATGGTGTCCCGTCCGGTAAACCCGCGGGCGAGCCGTATAGCACTCATGGTTGCTTCCGTGCCGGAATTCACCATACGGACCATCTCAATGGATGGCACGGCGTCGATGACCATTTCGGCCAGGGTGATTTCAAGGTCGGTGGGCGCACCAAAACTGGTGCCTCTTTTCAAAACGGAAGAGACGGCGTCTATCACCGAAGGATGGCTGTGCCCCAGGATCATGGGTCCCCATGATCCGATATAGTCGATATAGCCGTTGCCATCCTCATCAAAAATCATACATCCTTGGGCACGATCAATAAACGTCGGTTCATTGCCCACATTTTTACATGCACGAACCGGACTGTTAACGCCACCGGGAATAATATCCAATGCCCGGACAAAAAGTTTATTAGAATTTTCTCGATTCATTGTCTTATTGTCCTCTCTATGTCATAATTTAATATGAGCGTTTCAAGTTTATAAAGGGTATCAAATAGTATTAAAATATTGTCTCACCACAGAGACTTTGGGAACGCAGAGAAAAACATATCTTTTACCCAATCGGGAAACCCCAGAGGAATAGGCTTCGCATTCCACAGGGCAAATACCGATTGGGTAAAAACCCTATCCGCTTTGGGCGGAAAAGCTTAACCGGATATTGGAGCTTAACGTCTATAAAGTTTAATAAATTTATTATAATTGTTTTCGGTTTTGTTTACGATCAGTTAGGGTAACAAACACCATTTACCAGGTCAAGCAGGCTTTTTAATAATGGCAAAGCAAAGAACCCTCAAACGGCTCTCAAAGCTCATATCTTATATGCTTGGACATAAACCGGCCGAGTTCGGCCTGGTCCCGGAACGAGATGGATTTGTAAAAATCAAGGAATTTTTAAAAGCTGTCTGTGAAGAGGAAGGGTTAAGATATGTTCGCAGATCACATGTCGATGAAATCCTTATGACCCTGTCAGATCCTCCTGTTGAAATCAAAGACAATTACATACGTGCAACCCATCGGGATAAGCTGCCCAAGCATAACCCGGCCCAAACCCTTCCCAAGCTCCTTTATACCTGTGTGAGGAGAAAAGCTTACCCATTTGTTCTGGATAAAGGGATATTTCCTATGGGCTACAGCCGGGTGATCCTTTCATCTATGCCTGAAATGGCGGAAAGGATGGGAAAACGAAAAGACCAAACGCCGGTTCTCCTTACGGTTCAAACCCGGAAATCCCTCGAAAAAGGGACGCTATTTTATGAAGCCGGAGATACGCTATACCTGGCCGATTCTATCCAGACCGGTTGCTTTACAGGCCCTGCCCTGCCCAAACAAAAGGAGGCCGCTATCATAAAAGAGGTTTTGGCGGAAAAAAGAGAACAGAAATTTCCGGGCAGCTTTATTATGGGTCTTAAGGATAAAAATGATCGTAAAAAGGCATCCCGGGGAAAAAAGAAAGGCAAAGAGACCGCCAGGGATAAAGATCAAAAAAAACACAGAAAACAAAAGAGAGAACGCCCCCCGTGGCGAAGTTAAACCCTATCGCTGCATAAACAACCCATCGGATTATACTTTAAACGACTGGAACAAAGGCTTTCCGCTAATTGGAGTAACTATCATGAAATCCAACCGTTGGTAACATCCAAAGAAAACACTTTTTTTACTGTGTTGTTTACCTTTCAGGAACGCCGAGGATACCGCATCTCCCCGCTATTCGTGGAACTTCGACCATCGTTATCAAGACCTTTCGGTAGACAACGGAAGTCTATCCCGCTTTATTAGCGGGGCTGTGGCCTTGATGCCTTTTGGAGCAAAGTGGAAATCCCGTCATCGGGGGACCTGTGGTGTCCTCGACATTTGTAACTATAGGTTAATGAACGGTATTGAAAAAAATATTTTATCCAAGACGTGGATAAAAAAATTGACAACCTTTTTTAAAGTTGATACGAAAATTACTCCACTGATTGTGTGGGCCGTTAGCTCAACTAGGCAGAGCACCTGACTCTTAATCAGTAGGTTATAGGTTCGATTCCTATACGGCCCACCACAAACAATATCAATAAGTTAAAGCACTTTTCTTAAAGTGCTTTTTTATTGTTTGGGAAGAAGCTTGCGAAAACTTATCGGTATAAATGACGGCGACTTCGATGTTGTACCTTAGTTTAAAAAGCCATTCTCAGAGTTTGAAACATTTTCCTCAAGTATGTATCTAGAAAAGTTTAATGCCTGGCCGTTATCCTTGAAGACCCCGGCCAAAATCTTGGAGGCACTACTTAGAGTCCATCCATAAATGGTAGATTTTGGTTTCCGGCAAAGCCCGAGCGAGTTTTCAACCTCCCCGAAGACATCACGGGATCTCCGACAGGCATAGCGCGCTATGTCGAGGATTGAAAACGAGCGAGAACGCCGCCGGGGGCCGAAAGATGCCATTTATGGATGGACACTTCTTAATCCTTGAATATATATTCCATCAATTATAAACATGATCCTTTGTGTCTTTGTGGCATTTTTTTTTAATTGTTTGTGAGCAATGAACGGTGATTATTAAATTTTTTAAATGGAGTCTTATTGGTGTCGTCGCGGTCATTGCTGTTTTCTTGTTTTTATTAATAGGGATAAGGCTTTATCTCAATACGGACAAGGCACAGCAACAGCTTCAGGCAAAGGTGAATCAGGCCATTCCCGGTACGATAACGTGGTCCAAGAGCCGTCTTTCGGTTTGGAGGGGTGAAGTTGAGTTGCACAATGTTCGGCTCATTGCCCCCACAAAGGATAACTTGTTTGAATTGAACCGTATTTTACTGCGTGTATCCTGGAGTCGACTTCTCAAAAAAGAATTATGTGTTCAGAATTTGTTTTTGGAAAATCCCCGAATAGATCTGGTGAGGGATCCATTGGGGAACTTAAATCTCGTTCAAGCGCTTTACACCCCTAAAAGAAGTGAATCAAAACCCGTGCATTCCGGTTTTCCATTGAATATTGTGATACGGAATCTTAACGTGATGAACGGTTTCTTTGAATACAAAACAAAAGAAGCCGATGCCGATAAACAAAAGAAGCCGATGGTGTTTCAAAACGTTAATCTGACCGTCAGGGATGGGG
>JASFLX010000365.1:0-3153 GCA_050117895.1 Desulfobacterales bacterium
CACCATTTTGATGACGTGGAGCCCATAACCAGATTTTATCTGGAGACTCTGTTCTCCGACAAGTGATGGGAAGTGCAAAACCGTTCAAATACCCTATTCGGCCGTATGCGTGAGTTTGTATATTAAAAAAATTCCCTGACCCCTTTGGTTAGTGTCCATCCAGAAATGGATGGACACTAAGTAATTGCCAAATTTTGTCAATATACGATATTATTTTGACGCGTCACGGGATTTTTTTCCTTCCACCCGTTCCTTCCCTTCCTGACTTTCCCTGTTAAGAACTTAATAACCTACTAAATTTATATAATAATTTATATTTTACACCCGAGCGACTCACCTGGCACATATATTGCTTATTTCGATCTGCATAAAATTGTTTCCCGAATTTCGTTGATAAGCATTGCACGGGCATTCTGATCTTGATCTGAATAGTGTCCATTTATAAATGAGGAATTTTATTTAAAATTAAGGAGTTACACTATGGATCGCAATCGAAATCCGATTCACACCAAAGGAGATAGAAATATTTTTTGCCCTTATTACAGGAATTGTTTGGATGATGCGATCGAGCTTCGCTGGAAATATTGGGCCTGTTTGCACTGTCAGCATAAAAAAAATGGGAAGTTTCTTACAGACGTCCTATTGACGCCCACGGACACGGGTCCGTATTACTCGCTTCCACGGTCGGTTTATAAGAAAGCAACACATGATTCCGTTTAGCGGGATGAGCGAAACGAACCAACTTGAGCTTATGTATTCCTTTCCAAAAAGAAGCTACCCGCAGCCCCGCTGGGCGGGATCTCCGTTTCAATCCAACCCGCGAAAGATCGGGATCTCCTCTCCGCTACGACCCCGTTGGGCGGGATTTCCGTTTTACTCCAACAAGCTGCGGGGTTTCCGGCGAAGGCGAATAAGCATATAGATCAGATCTAAGTAGCCGAAATAATGTGCCTTACCCACTACAACTTAAAAGAAAAACCCTTCCGGACACCCCCGGACCCACCATTTATCTGGCTTGGGAAAAATCATAAAAAAGCCCTTACCGTTTTAGAAAATGGTGTGTACCGTAATGACAACTTCATCTTTATTACCGGCGATGCAGCTACAGGTAAAACCACACTGATCCATGCATTTTTAGAACATCTTGCCGAAAAGGCTGTTGCAGCTAAAATAACTATCCCGATTCCGGAAGAACTCGACTTTCTAAACCTGGTGGCAAATGAATTTAATATTAATGTGAAATTTAGTTACAATGTGGATTTTCTAATTCATTTCAGGCGCTTTCTGAACAACTGTTATTCCAATAATAAAAAGGTGTTACTTATAATTGATGATGCACATCGACTGGACCAAGAACTCCTCACACAGATTCAATTCCTATCAAGCATAGAAAAGCATTATACAAAAGGCCTTAAAATAATCTTTGTGGGGCAGGATGAATTTACTCATATTCTGGCCGGGGAAGATCATAAGGATTTAAGGCGGAGGATCACGATTAACCACCGCGTTGCTCCTCTGAGGAAGACAGAAGTCGGTGAATATATTCTTCATCAGCTAAGAGTTGCCGGACATGAAGGAAATATTTTCTCCCAAGATGCAATGGATGAAATTTTCTCTTGTTCCAGGGGATATCCGGGTTTGATAAACAATATTTGCGATCATGCACTACAGACCGGTTGTGTTAACAGTGTAACAACAATAGATGCAAAGATTATCAAAGAATGCGCCGATCGCCTTGGCCTGACCACGGAACCCATTGATGATGATATAAAAGAACCGGAAACTATAGAAAAATCGAATAAAGTTAAAGGAAAAACAGAGAGAAAATCCTTGGGCAGAAAAATTAGATCTATTCTCCTTTTAGCGCTGGCTATCATCGCTTTCAGCTTTTTGAATTATCATGGAAAAATTAGAGAAAGCATAGGAGATATCAAGAAAAAAATTGTAACGGAGCCAGGCGGCGCATCCGAATTAACATCATTAAACATCAAACAAATGGGTGACGCAAATGGGAAAATAGATTCAAATGTTACCCGGCCGACCCATGGGCAAAGCACTTTGACTGAAAACAAACGAGCCGATCATAAAACAGGACCCATGCCTCACGTGGAAAAAACCGAATTAAACACAGTTCAAGACAGGATAGAACCCGGCAGATACACGGTATTTTTGCATTATTCCAGAGATAAAAATAAAAAACTGATTGAATGGCTTGCTGTTTTATTAAAAAAAAGAGGATTCTCGGTGGCCGGGATGGAACGATTTGATTATAAAAACAGAGACATTCGATTCTTCCATAAAGAAGACAAATCGGGCGCACTCCTTTTACAAAAGCATTTAACCGATTTTATCACCCGCCATACCAATTTTAAACACACCAATATTAAAATCTTCAATCTGAGTCATAAATATCCCCATGCGAAAAAAGGTACACTTGAGCTCTGGGTATCGTTTTAGGTGAACAAATAAAAAAACTTACGACTCCGATTAGATGAATCCTCAAACAGGGTAAACGCATTTGATTTCGGTGCAGCGTAGCGACGGCGTGTTTCTCTTGGAAACCGACTGACTGTTTGAAGGGCTTTAGCATGCGTTAGCCCGAGCCGAATGAAATCATGACTTAAAAAATCAATGGGATAATTTAGCCACGAATTGTTCTTGATAAATCTGGCGCGGCTCGGGCTTACGGGTGCTTAAGCACAAGTTTCAGTCGGTTGGAAAGAGATATGCGCCGTCGTGGAGCGTTCTCTCTATATTGGGATTCAAATGCGTTTGCTCTGAATCCTCAAATTTTTGCGATTTACAAAAAAAAATTCTAATGATATTAAATTGAGGGGTCAGGGAGTTTTTTTAATTTAACCGCTCCATGAATAATCCGCTTAATTTGGGGCCCTAAAAGAAAAACACCCCGACCACTCATTAAATTAGAGTTTAACAAAAAAAGAGAGGTTTTAAGGGTATCGCCATGACATATTTATCCAAAACATTGCAGGAATTGTTGTCAAAACAAACAGAAAATGCTCCCTCTTTAGAAGAATGTATGAAGTGTGAACCTTCGGGAGGTATATCCCATCATTGTTGCCGGACTCCCGGCTTTGCAATGTATGAAAACGTCCAGTTGATATATTCGGAATATGTAAACCATTTGTGGGA
>JASFLX010000366.1:0-3150 GCA_050117895.1 Desulfobacterales bacterium
AATCATATTGTTTTTTTAACTCAAGAATTTCCGGCAATGAACCCACAGATCCGGTTCCTGTTGTACCAAGGGTTGCGACAACGGTTCCAACATCGCCCTTGTTTAGTATTCGTTTGAGCGCGGGGATATCCAACCTGGCTTTTTCGTCACAGGGAACGGATTGAAAACGCAGACCAAGCACATCAGATATGCGCTTGTGAGTATAGTGTGCTTGCTCTGAAGCAACTATTTTCTGATCGGGCTTTGTTTTTCCTGATATCCATAATGCTTCCATATTGGCCATTGTACCTCCGCCCGTGAGATGCCCCAGAAAATTATTCCACCCAAAAAGCTTCGCAATTTCAGCGACAGCCTCTTTCTCAAGTTGTGAACTTGCACGCCCACCATCAAGAGCATGGTTATTCGGATTAATCCAGAGCGACAACATATATGCAAGGCGTGCGACGGGGTGTGGGGGCTTAATCATTTGGCCGGCATAATACGGATGAAAGTATGGATAATTGTTTTTCATGATTTCAGCCGTATCCAGAATAATTTTTTCTATTTTTTCGGCATGATAATTGTGTTCTATATTCGGCAATGCTTTAAATCCGCTTTCAAGTGTATTCAGAGCTTTTTCAAGAATTTTGAGGGAAATTTTTTCAAACTTCATTTACATCTCCTAAGAGTAATTTTTCTTTCCAGCGCATGAGCAGTCTGTCCGCATTCAGGTGTCCGAGATCGTTTTGATCGAAAAACTGAAAAATATCATACCGGTTTCCCTGAGCCCACCATTTTTTCAAAATGTTGCCGGTATTGGAATCGAACATCCACCGGTCTCCAAGATTTGTTCGCAAATAGTCTTCCAGAATCGACTCCCCCATCCAACCCAGAAGATAGTCCAGGCAATAAAATTCCGGTACCAGGTCAAAAAGATGTGTTTCTGCTTGGTGGTAAAATCCGGTATATCGTGTCATCAGCCTTGAATATCGATCTCCGCCGGACAGGTCTCCATTTGAGAACATCTCAAACTCTGATAATAATTTGGCCGCATACCGTCTGAACACAGAAAGATCTTTAAGCATCTTATGATAAATTAGGCTATTAGAGATTTCGGGCTCAAGGCCTAAATATTCGTTTAGAAAGGAACGGGAAAAGGTCAGATTTTGTAGAAGAAAGGCAAAAGATTCAGAGAGGCTGTAGTTAGTGGCCATATCTCGATCAACAATGGTGAGATCGGAGGATGTAAAGACGGCGGATAATCCATGTCCCAATTCATGCCAGAGTGTTTCGAGATCAATCCACCCTCCCTCGGGTCTCATGAGGATGTAAACCTCTTCCGGTACTTGAAGAATGAAACAGGCGGCCTGGGCGCTTTTCCCGGACTCTCTTCCCAATTCAAGATTAAGGCCCGGCGTTTTATCGATATCAATACCCCAGTAGTGAAAAAAGTGAATAAGCTTTTTCATCGGTATATCCGGGAAAAAATAGTCGAACTCTCCAAGACCTAAAAGGTTGATGGCATCAAACCGGGTCAGTTCGTTCAGGGACAACCCGAAACGTTCCCGACTCCATTGTTTCATTGCAGAGAAATAAATCCTATCGGTTTCCCGAAGGATCTCTTTAACGTATCGGTAATAATATGGGTAGTCGATCCCTTTTTTATGACGGCAGTATTGAATGTAGCTATCGAACCCCAGGTCCCTTTTGAGGATTTCAAGTAACATGTTCCAGTAATTTAGGACAAAGGGCTTTAAAAACTTGCAGAGGGGCCGGGTCTCTTTATGAAGAATTTGCCTTTTTTTATAAGTGCTCGACTTTTGACACCAGGGAATAATTTCTTTAAAATAAACTTTTTTGCCATTTACAGTTGCCGCCGCTCCCCTCATCCAGGCCTGCATTTCGGTTTCATGGGGGAGGAGTCGAAGGCGAAGGTAATGATCGATCAAGGAGTGCTTCAGACGGATTTTGACAGCATCATCACTCAATCTGTCGATTTGGGCCAGGGTGTCAAGACTGATAAAATCTTTATACGGTTCGTATATCTGATAGAGCTCAAACGGGGCTTTGTCTCCTTTGGAAAGGGCAAGTGCCTCTGCACTCCACCGGTAGTTGAGGTGATGGAGAATGTTGGCAAACTCTATGGCATCGGACGGAGTCTTCACAATAGACAGCC
Organism: Desulfobacterales bacterium; assembly: GCA_050117895.1. GTDB lineage: Bacteria > Desulfobacterota > Desulfobacteria > Desulfobacterales > UBA11574 > S5133MH16. Next base: position 2,156 of record JASFLX010000366.1, read on the forward strand.
TCTTTGAGGTGCCCCGGCGAATATGAGAACGTTATGGGAACCGGAACAGCAAATCACCAAAGGATCAAAAATTTTTCCCCCTGCCTCAGTTCTCCCCTTATCTTCTCCATATGCCGGAGTGCCGCAACCTCACGTTCTAAATCCGCCGGTTTGATTTGTAGTCTTTCCACGATCACGCCGGGCTCTACACCGCCGGTCTCTTTGACAATTTCGAGAATCTTTTTCTGGATATCAGTGAGCTCAAGACTACCGCCGCTTTTTCTGGCAAGAGTTTGGGCACTGTGAACCGCCCACGGATCACACGTTCGGGCCGGGGAAAGCAAATCCATATAGCAATCTTCACACAAGATCTGCCCGTGATGCTCCCGTTGTTCGCCCTTGGCGATGGTCTCTTTACACCGTTCACATTCCATTTTTAGCTCCTCCAAAAACTTTCAATCTTCAAGAGTTGATACGAAAATGCTTTTTATTAATACCACAACTCATCGGCAATGTATATCGATTAGGGTCAAATTAAAAATCCATAAAAAAATCAAAACCAAAGAAAAAAGAAATCGATTGCAGCATTGATTATCCCTGAAAAGTTGAAATAATTTTCTATTTAGTGCCCGAACAAAAACTAGGATTTACACTGTAAATTTTCCGTTTTCATAGATGGTAACCTTCTTGCCCGATGCAAGATAAGCGACAACCCTTTTTTTCTCCGTATTGACAAGATCCCAGTGCAGGGCGGAATCATTGAAACCGAGGGCTTTCTTTTTTTCTTTGGTTAATTCTTTTGAATTGCCGTCATAAGTATCTGTATAGGAAGCACCCAGCGCCACGTGGCAGTTGCCGTTCTTCCCACCGTAATTTTCATCAAAAAGCGTGTTTGCCATGAACGTGTTGATCCTTGAAAATCTTTTGTCCGTAAGGGAAAATTCGCCCAGCTTGTTGGCTCCCCGATCCATTGAGAGTTGTTTGACGACAAAATTTTCTCCTTTCCGGGCATTGAT
>JASFLX010000367.1:0-3145 GCA_050117895.1 Desulfobacterales bacterium
CCGAACAACCTTTTCCATATTCTTAAAATGAGTTCCTTTCCAGTAAATTTTATCGCAGGAGGGGCATTGAACATATTCATCACAGAACGCTTTGGTTTTTGGCGGAATTTTATTTAAGATTTTTTCTTTTGATACGCTCTTTAATCGGGTATTGCAAATAAGACATCTTGAAAAAGGCTTTATGCTATCCTTAATATCCAGGCAATCTATAATTTGTCTGATCTGTTCCGGTGTCGAACCCGGGCGTAAAAAAATTCCATGGGTTACCTCCTTGAATTTAAGAAGGTTTTTGCTCCGGGTGAGTATTATTCTGTTTTCTGCGTTGGATATTTCAATGATTTCACGAGGGGTAAGTAAGGGGTTGTAGAAGCAACTGAATCCAAGAACTCTCATATATTTAACGATATTCCCGAGGTTGATATCAGCTATAAATGTGTTCCTGCGAAGTGGAATTTTTCTGAGCCGGGTAACATCCGTAATATCGAGGGATTCAAAAACAGGATATACACTGACTTGGTCTCCATCTCGGAGAATGTAATTAAAATCTACTGAGTTTCCGTTTACCAAAATGAGATCAATTTCCGTATGAGGAACTCCGAATGCTTCTATCATATCTTTTATTGATCTTTTCCCTATAAACGGTGCTTCAAAATCAGTTTTTCTTCTGTGCTTTGGAAGAAAGACATTTAATTCTTCATAAAAGCGAAATGTTCCTTTTGGCATGGATAAGATTTTCTATTCAGGGTAGCGGTATGCCAGCAATTCATGGGCAAGGCTCGTGTAGTCTAATGAACCGTAGCTGGTCTTTCTGTAAAAAACCACAGGCTTTTTTACATCAGCACTTTCCGCAATAGTTGTATTAACCCTTATGATAGTATCGAAAAGCAAATCAGCATACGTCTCATGATTTTTCAGCTTTTCTAAAATGTTATGGCTTACCCTTGTCCGGGAGTCAAACAAGGTCGCAACAACACCGGTTATCCTAAGATCCTTATTAATATTCTCCTTGACGGCAAAAATAGTGTCAAAGAGGTCATCCAGCGCGGCATAAGCATACGGATGTGTCTGGCACGGTACAATAACCTCTTTGGCATAAGCCAATACATTGACGGTCAGCAGGGAAAGACTGGGTGGTGTATCAAGAAGTATGAAATCATATTCTCCGGATATACTTTCTAGAGATTCTTTCAACCGGTTTTCCCTTCCGGTCTCGTCAATCAGTTCTACCTCGGCACCGGCGAGGTCCACATGGGACGGTAAAAGATCAAGACCTTTCCATTTTGTCGGAACAATCACATCGGCCGGCCCAATGGATATATTATCTTTTATGAGATCATATACCGTCAGCATGCCATCTTCGATGTCGACACCCAGTCCACGTGTCGCGTTAAACTGAGGATCCATGTCCACAACAAGAACGGTTTTTCCTTCTCTGCAAAGAGCGGCTCCAAGATTTACGACCGTAACGGTTTTCCCAACGCCACCCTTTTCATTTGCCACAGCGATGATTCTGGTCTTTTTATCACCCATAATTAACACCTCCCTGTTAGTGTCCATCCATAAACGGCATTTTTCGGCCCCCGGCGGCGTTCTCGCTCGTTTTCAATCCTCGAAATAGCGCGCTATGCCTGCGGTTGAAAACTCGCTCGGGCCTTGCCGGAAACCAAAACCTACCATTTATGGATGGACACTGTTTAATTATCAGTCAATCCGATCGATTCCAGCTTTTCTCTTATTATATTTATCTGTTCATCGATTCTCAAAGCCGTCTGTTCCATCTCTTTCAGGATTTCAGACGCCTGTTTTTTGTCAAGCAGCTTGTTGTTTATTAGTTCTAAGATATCGGAAAGATCTGTAACATAAACCCGGAAACGATCGGTTAGGGCTTCGTAAAGGCTATTGGATACCGCTTCAATAAGTTTATATATATATTGAAATTTGATGTTCTCCTGATAGTCCTTGAAATGAAAAACCACCGATTTTTCTGTTTCCCGTTTCACTCGCAGAACGCCATCCTTCAATGCCAGTACTTCCTGTTCGTTTTTACTTCGAATCGGTTTTTTTAAAAATTTTTTAAAAAATTTAAGAACGGTATAAAATCCGAGACGTATGACGGCTTCGGTTTTCATTCTTGCCGTATAATTTATGGACGCAACTGCAGGAGGAAGCGCTAATCCGGCGATACCCTTTATCGAGTCGATGTCAGGCAACCCGATCCTTTCCTGGTTCTTTGGAGACTTGTTGATTCCAAAATTTCCCATCATCTTGTTATATTCAACAATAGCATCCTGTACCATGACATCGAATGAACTGTTAACGGAGTCAAAATATTCCTTTATCCGTGTCTCTTTTTCCCTTACAAAACGAATCACTTCAGGATTTATTGTTTCGGCCATGTAGGTGCCAAGCGCCTGCTTGAATTCCTGAAAAATTAGGTATAGCGTGTTTGAGAAACCTGCAGCTTTAAGATTTTCTTCATAATTTTGATACGGCACGGTATAGCTTCTGACAAATTCAACAATATCACCCAAAAGATCTCCGGATCGCAGGTCAAAATAACAATCAATGTCCGCTTTTAACTCGTCCTTTATCTTTTGAATAGAGCCATCAAGGGTATTTTTCATCATCGACGTGATCTTATTCATTCTTATCTGGTTATGGTTTATCGTTTCAATGACCTCATTTGCACTGTCGGCATCTTTGGCAAAAATATTCTGATGGACTAAAATCCAATGGGTCATTCCCGATAAAATCACACTCAGACGTTCGAGATGGTTTTTCAAAAGCAGAAAATGGCTGCCTCGGGTCAGTTTATTATAAAATAATGATTCAAAACGCTCTGTTTCATGGCCTGAAAAGGCTGTAAGTTCTTTTTCTTTTTTCCATTGCGCAAGTCTCAGACTATCTTTTTGCGACAGGTTTTCATTTTTCACTTTAAAAAGATTAAAAAGCGCTGATATTGAATAAATCTCGGGATCCGGTTTTATCATTGAAAGCTCTTCTTTTACTTTTTTAACAAGGACTTGAAGGTCGTCGATCGATTCATGCTCGCTGAAATCACAATTGATAATGAACAAAATGTTATCCATAATCCCCATTTTTTTTATTATGGATAAAAATTTGATATCGGCCTCCCGAAGTCCGG
>JASFLX010000368.1:0-3135 GCA_050117895.1 Desulfobacterales bacterium
TCATTTGATTCAGAACTGGCGCTGGTACTTGAGGAAAATTATCCAATTTCAGGTTGGATTCCGAATCCGTACTTCATCGGTCTAAAGAATAAAAAAAAATTAATAAAAAAAGATAATGTTTTGATAATCAGCCGGCTGGATGGACCTTCTGTACCCATAGTCAAAAGAATAATTCAAGACAGCGTAAACGCCGAAAAAAATGGTCTCAATGGAACTGCCTATTTCGATGCCAGGTGGGCTAAGTCGAATAAGCAGAAACTCAGCGGATATGCCTTTTATGACAATTCAATTCATCTGGCAGCAGATCGTATTCGTGAAAGTAACTTGTTATCCGTAGTGTTAAATAAAAGTAAAGAGTTGTTTCAGCCGGGAGAGGCAACGGATGCATCTTTGTATTGCGGGTGGTATAGCTTGGCAAATTATGTGGATGCATTCATCTGGCATCCTGGTGCCGTTGGTTATCATATCGCCAGCAGCGAATGTGTCACCCTGAAAAAAAGAAACAGTCGAGTTTGGTGTAAAATGATGCTCGAAAAAGGTATCGCAGCGACTATTGGTCCGGTTGGAGAACCTTATGTGGAAGCTTTTCCCATACCAGAAGTTTTTTTTGGATTGCTCATCGATGGCTATCTAACTCTGGCAGAATGTTACCAGGTCAGTCTACCATTTCTGTCTTGGAAAATGGTTTTGATTGGAGATCCTCTTTATAGACCTTTCAAAAATTTGAGAGGAAAAAACTAAAAATCGTTATTTATTGCATTCCAGTTCTTTAGAGTTGAATTAAGCCGTGCGCTGAATTTGGATTCGCGCGTTAAAAGAAGCGCGGCGGAGATGATTCTCTACCGCGCCCCAATTTAATACATTTGATTATTTCAAGGCCGAAGGTCGTATATAATAGCTGTCACCAACCGTCGCCCCTATAAATGGCGGGGCCTTTTTGATTCCTTTCATCTCCTCAGTCAGCATGGTTCCTAAATAGACCCGGGTCAGGTTGAGGCTTTTTTCGTTTTCAACCTGTTTGGCTGTGGCTATAGGGAGGTTATATTGGATCGGCTCACCCAAGATGTTCTTCTTGAATATCTGCCAGGGTCCCGTTACCACCACAGCCAGGACCTTCCCAGCCTCTTTGCCTTCTGCCGCCCGTGCATCCTCCTCTTTCTGGAGAAACTTCTTGATCACACTGGCCAGTTCAATGGCATCAGCGGGTGCGTTACTCGCCTGCTTCGGAAATTTCGCCTTGTCAATCTTGGCGTAAAGAGCCTTCAGATCATCGGCAATCCAAACATCCAGACCAGCGTTAAACGCCTTCACTCTGGGATTCTCCCGGTCCAACTGGGCCGCCAATTCTCCCCATTCCTTGATCCTTGCATGCTGCTTCACACGGGCAAAGTCATGAATCCCCTTTGACGTTTGATCCTTCATGTCAGTTGCCCTTCTGATCAGGTCGTCGGCCATGACCGTTCGGGTCTTTTTCAAGTTTTCAATCCCCTTGGTCATCTCGGTGTACGCAAAACTGGCCCGGTAATAGGGGTCTGAATAACCCATTGAATCCGCCTTCTTGTCGATTTCATCGCTTGTTGTACCGTATTTCTGGCCGAAGGTCTCCAGCTTGGCCTTCAAGTTGCCGAGATCGTTTTTCTCGAATGCATCGATCTTATCCAGTAATTCCTTGACCGTTTTCAGGTCATTATAGTGCATCACGTTGCCGGTTGCGCTCGAGAATACAGGTTCTAGTCTTTTATACTCAACCATCAAGGCCTTCACATCCGTCATGACTTCTGATTTACCAGCCATAGCGGCTGCCTGCGCCTTCTCATGGCTTGCCTTGGCCTTAACGATCTTGTTTTCTGCCTCGATGATTCCCTTTTCAATCTCATCGAAATCGGGATGGGAAGTAACGCCCTTTTCTGCAGCCTTGGCCTTTCCCTCTTTGAAATTCTCGCGTGCTAATTCCAGCTGCTTGTCCATGCCCTCAAGCGCCTGTTTCGAATTCCATTTGGGGTCATTCAGCCTCTGAATATAGTCGTCAATACGAGCTAAACAATTTTTCGCGTTTGAAATCGGCCCCCGGGCATGGTAAGGGAGTTTTTCGGTCTTTGTTGGTTTTTGGGCCTTGGCCGGTCGTTCAGGAAGCTCCTTAACCTCCGGTTTAGCTGGCAATTTAGGTTGGGTGCTTGCTCCTGCAGCAGTCAGGCTGCCGCCGCCGAGGTCCTTGCCTGTCCGCCTCTCGAGGTCTTTGACAAGCTTCGTGTATTTGTTTTCCAGGGTCTTTAAAGTGGGGTTATTGGGGTCCGCTTCCTTTATCTTCAATAGCTTCTCTTTAATCGTTTCGAGTGCTGAGACGGCTTTTTCTTTTTTCCCGGCGAACATATCCCTTTCCGCCTGACGAATCTCCTTATTGGCGTCTTTGAGCAATGCCTTGACGTCTGCCGCTTGAACAGATGAAACAAGACCGCTGAAAAGGAACAGCATGATGATTATTCCATAGTAAAAGAACACCGATTTTGACTTCATTTTCCCCATGACCTCCTCCTTTTTCGATAACTCGTTACTGGTTGATTTTTTTGCCTATTTCCCTTTTTGATCTGAAAGACCAAACCCTATTTATCACAACGAACATGGAGAAAAAAGAAATTTCTCCCCCGGGTTCATAGGCTTCAAATGGTTAAAGAAAAGCTTGAAAAAGTGATTATAACCCTAAAAAAATGGCTCTATGAATCCAGGCATCTGGTTCGGTTCCCTTGAACTGTTAGAACTTTGACAGCCCAGCAGGTCCCGACTAGCAAACTTGAAAGACGGAGGTCTCATATGTTTCTGGTAAAAGTATATGATCACGGGGACTGGATCATTTACAATAATCACTTGAACTCAAATTGGTATCCTTTATCAAAATTACTGTCGACGTTCAAAGTCATGCCTTGGACAGCGTTACTGCTTTTTGATGATTAGCAATCCAACCTTTCTAAACGAGGGTGAATTCTTTTTCCTAAGGATTTTTTGCATTTTTGTAAAAATACGATATATGCAATTTAAATTGAGGTTCTTGGACCTGCCATAATGGCAAGATGTACGAAACCGCTTCGCGGTAGCTTTCTGGCTTGATCGACTTGAGCCCTTCCCGACCGCCCTGCTTTA
>JASFLX010000369.1:0-3124 GCA_050117895.1 Desulfobacterales bacterium
AAAATGTTCATTATCTATGAGTCTGTTGCCAGTTCTTTGCTGTAAATAAACGCTCCATCCCGCTCAATCCAATCATTGCCCTTACGCTCAAGGATCCAGCCGCTGGCTTTCTTGCCGCCAAAGGGAAGTCGCAACGGAGTGAACGTAAAATCGGGATTATCATGCACCATTCCGAAGTGGGAATAAAAAATCGCTTTTATCTTCTCTGCCGGAGATCCGAAAAAAGATAACAGGAAACCATAGCGGGTTTTAATTAATTCCATGGCCGCTTCATTGGGATCGTCAAAGGGTATAAGAAGCAAAAACGGGCCAAAGAGTTCCAGATCCGGGATGTCGGTGTTTTCGGTTTCAAGTACCAGGGGAAAGACTGTTTCGTCGTTGATGGAACCTGTTAGCAAACGTGCCGGTCTGAATTTTTCCAGTGCATTTTGAAGAATGTTACGGGTCCGTTCCACCCGAATGGGACCGATATCGGTCTCCGGATCAAGAGCATCTCCGACTTTAAGGCGTTGGACCCTATCCAGTATCTGAATGCGAATCTCTTCATATAGACTCGTGTGCAGGTATGCTTTTTTCAAGGTTGTACAGTATTGACCACCGTTAATGAACGCCCGGCGGGCAATAAAACTCGCGGCCGAAGTGACGTTTGCATCTTCAAAGACAATGGCGGCGGGCATCCCCCCGGGTCCTGCAAAAAAGAGTTTATCGAAAGATTGGTGTTGTCTCCGGTATACCTCACCAACTGCCGAGGCTCCTGAAATAAAGAAAAGCCTGACCTCTTTGTCTTCCACACAGCTCCGTCCGAATTCACGGTTGTCCATACCCACAAACGATTCGATGGATGGAAAGGGTTTGCAAATTTCTGCCAATACAGATGCGGATCGGGGTGTCTGGGAAGAGAGACTGAACCGCAACGTGTTGCCGGTAAGGAGGGCTGCACCACCCAGACGGGCAAGCATCACTGTCGGAGCATCATATGGAAATATAGTGGCAACCGTACCGTACGATTGACCCTTTTCTACCCAGGGAATTTCTTCATCCATGGTACGCAAATGACCGACCGATAAATCCACTTCGATAGATGTGATTTTTATTGGGAATCCGGCATCACATGCGGCAGCTTCCATCAGATTGGTTTTATTACGGTCAATGGCATCGGCCAGATGTTGTATTTCATCAAGCCGGGCTTTGAATTTATCCGTGTGAGTCATAGTTATATTCCTTATAAATCTAAAAATAGAAGCCCCAGCCTGCGTGCAGCCCGAAATCCGGACTATTACTCATGGTTATAACATTTTCTATCAGAGCGAACTCGATCATCCCGTACTTTGTCTTCCATTTAAACCCAAAGTGTACCTCGTGGGAAGCCTCATCCAACACATCGATATTTTTTATACTCGGGCCGCTGTAAAGGTACTGGACTAGTATGGAAAACGTCGGTGTGTAGTGCCACGAGAGCACGAATAATCCGGTAACCGCCCGGTCTTCGAAATCCATGGGCGCTACGCCCGGTGCCGGCTCCAAAACGTCTCTTGATTCATAAAGGGTGTATCCCAACGATGCATAGGTATACCATCTTTTAGACCAGCGCTTGGCAAGGCCGAACCCCAGACCAACGTCCACGGGATGATTATCCCTGCATAGATCCGCGCATCTTAGACCGTAACGCACGCCGCCGAAGACATTGGCCGACGGCCAAATTTTTGTTCCATGAGTCAGAGTGTAGCTCATCAAAAGCACGATACCGTTATTTTCGAGGTCTTCGGCCGACGTCTTACTCAACAGCTGACCGGTGTTCGGGTCGAACCTCTGAATCACTTTCCTATCCTTGGACACGTCATCCCGGCCGTCCTGACTAATACCGAACATATCATGAAACCCCTGGATAAGCCCATCCATTTCACCGCCAAAATAGTTCCGGTTTTCAAACGCTAATGACACCCCGAACCGCTTATTGAATCCGTACGTCACGGTCACTAGGGTTTCAGACATTTCATAGTCCAGAAGGTATTCCGATTCGTCGGCCCAAACATTTGTCCACGTGTTGGCGATATGTAATCCACAGCCGACCTGGATATCGCCGGGAATAAGCAGCGGAAGGGTGAATCGCAGGCTCTGAGCCGGTGACTGGGAACGCAGGTCGATTTTCCCAAGACCGTAATTGTAATCATGGCTCAGCTCTTGGGTCTGTCCGGATACGGCAGGAAAAGCAGTACAAATCAATGCCACCATTGCAAGAAAGAATCCTTTGACCCGCCAACTTCGGAAGTATTGACGATTTATTAGTTGCATCGGTCTTGACCTTTCCCGCGTAACTGTTATGTGGTTTTTTGATTGAATTTGGTTTTCGGCAAGGCCCTATCGAGTTTTTAACCTCCCCGAAAACATCACGGGATCTCCGACAGGCATAGTGCGCTATTTCGAGGATTAAAAACGAGCGAGAACGCCGCCGAGGGCCAAAAGATGCCATTTATGGATGGACACTAGTTAGAAGTTTATAAACCTTCTCATGCAACGGCACATCAATCCCATGTTCTCTCGCATACTCAACGATATATCCCGCAAATATATCAAGCTCCGTGTTTTTCTTCCTTTCAAAATCCATTTGTAATGAAGATTTTGTTTCATATGGGAATAATGTTATTTTGTCTAAAGATTTTTGAAAAATATCATTTGGCAAATTCACTTTTTGAAATTTCGCAATAGACTCAATTTCTTTTAATAACCCTTGAAGGAGGTTTTTACTTTCCGAATCTTCCATAATTTCTCCAAATGTTTTTTGATAAAAAGAAGTTGCACTTGCAAGGGGAGAAACAAACAAATATTTTTCCCAAACAATTTCTTTAATGTCTTTGCGATATTCCGCTGTTATGCCGGCATCCTTAAGAAATTGCTCAATTTTTATATATTTCTCATTATCAGTATCACTTCCAAAATAGAATTTGCATGTTCCACCTGCCTGACAAACGATGCCGGCCTCCCGAATGAATGCGCTGATATATACACAGCCATTTAATATCTGAGCATCCGGCAGCACGCGCTTTAACCGTTCTGCATTGTTCACGCCATTTAATACCGTAATAGCAACCGTCTGTTCATTAACACAATTTTTGAATAATTTTGC
>JASFLX010000370.1:0-3113 GCA_050117895.1 Desulfobacterales bacterium
GCTATACGATGCTGCAAAAAAGGCCAATTCCGAAACCAGAATATTCGGTTTTATCCTCGGTCCAGACGGGATTATTGAAAATGAAGCCATTGAAATAACCGGTTCTCTTGTGGATTCCTACAGAAACCTAGGCGGGTTTACCATGATAAAAACCGGCCGTGCTAAAATAGATACCAAAGAGAAAATGGCCCTCTCAAGGGAGACCTGCAAAAGCCTTGGACTGGATGCCCTTGTCATTGTGGGTGGCGATGATTCAAATACCAATGCGGCGTTTTTGGCACAGGAATTGATCCAAGATCGCATCCAGGTCATCGGGGTTCCCAAGACCATTGACGGCGATATACAGGTAAGAGACGCGGAAGGGAAAGTTTTGTGCTCCATGTCCTTTGGTTTTCATACGGCTGCCAGAGCCTTTGCCAACGCTATCTCCAATTTATGCACAGACAGCAGTTCGGATGTAAAATACTGGCATATTTGCAAGGTCATGGGAAGAGTAGCCAGCCATCTGGCACTTGAAGTTGCATTGCAGACCCATGCCAATATGACCCTTATCGGTGAGGATCTATCCGATTACATCGATAATGAAAGAATCCAAAAAGCTGAAAAACAAGGGACCGTGGATTATCATGCCTATGGAATGACGTTAAGACACCTTTCCCGAGTCATTTGTGACGGCATTGTCAGAAGAGCTGCTGTGGGAAAAAACTACGGCGTGATTGTAATACCCGAGGGCGTTTTGGAATTTATCAATGAAATACAAATTTTTATCCTAAAGCTGAACACAATCATTGCAGAGTACAACCGAACCCATGACACGAATTTCCACGCAGATTTTCCAGTTCTTGAAGATAAGCTGGAATACCTGAGGCGTATGGCCAGGTTCGAATGGGAAGGTGCTTCTTTTTCCATATGGAATACACGGGATGATGAGCTGTTCAATGATATTCCTGATTTTTTTCAGGAAGGCCTTCTTATGGAAAGAGACAGTCACGGGAATTTCCAGTTCTCACAGGTTAAGACAGAAAAAGTTCTTATGGATCTGGTCAAAGATTACCTCAACATTTTAAGAGAAAATGGAACTTACAAGATCGGAATAGAAAAATCGTATTACCGGAAGACGCTTGAAAATGGAGGTCTTGATCCGGATAACTTCGGGCCGATTCTTTTCAAAAACTATGATGACTCCGAATTTTTCTTGATTAAAGCGTCCATCATATCTGCTAAAACCCTTAAACAGGTCCTGGAAAAGGAAGGCATGATTTCAAAAGATGAAAAGATTCCTGCTCCTGTTGAAAAAATTTTTAAAAAATCGGTGCCCAAATTCAAAACACAGATTCATTTTTACGGGTATGACGGCAGGGGAAACGACCCCACCCGATTTGACTGCAATTATACGTATAACCTTGGACTAACGGTTTTTAGCATTATCGCCAACGGTTCTACGGGACAGATGGCAGCCATAATGAATTTGGAAAAGGATTTTTCAAAATGGGAGCCTATTGGGATTCCCATTGCCCCGCTCATGCACCTTGAAGAGAGGAAAGGGAAATTGGCCCTTGTCCTGGAAAAAAGTCTGGTGGATGTTAATTCCGCTTCTTTTAGAGTAGTAAAGGCATTTAGAGAAAAATGGCTTGCGGCGGTGCCGGGTGAAGACAGCTACAGAAGGCCGGGCCCCATAAGATTTGCCGGAAAAAGTGAAGAAGACCGGCCCATCACACTGGTATTGAATGCACTGGATAATGCCGGCTGATTAGAACCTGAAAGGAAGACGCAATGAAAATTAATTCATTAATGATTCCTGATCCGATCACCATAACGGAAAATGCCTCTATCCAAGAGGCCATTGAACTTATGAAAGTGAATTCTATACGGCATCTTCCTGTGGTTGAAACGGGTAACAGACTTAAGGGTTTAGTTACTCTTGCAGATTTGAAACAGGGCTTTCTCCCCTCCATGCTGGGAGATGTATCTCTTGCGGATTTGATCATAAAGAATCCTATAGTGGTTCGGCCCGATGATGACGTGGAGAGCGCGGCACGACTCATTTATAAGCACAAAATCGGTGGGATGCCGGTTGTAAAAAACGATAAACTTGTCGGAATAATTACCGAGACGGACATTCTCCGGGCCTTTATTGACATGATGGGCCTGCTGACCGCCAGTTCCCGTATTGACTTGGTTGTTGGTGATGAACCGGGAGCATTCAGAAACGTTTTACAGATTATTAACGATAATGGTGGGGATATTATAAACGTAGGGATTACCGGGCGGGAAATCAGTAAACGAGAATATTATTTTCGGCTTTCGGCTTGCGATACAGCGGTTATCAAAAAAGCACTAGAGAAGGAAGGGTACAAGGTTCTGGATGCCATGGATTAGTTCATAGGTGAACCTGATCTGTTCGGTTGTTTGGTTACCTTTATTTGCCATGGCAGACGTCATCAAAACTTGTAAGGATAATGAATATTGAAGGTTTGTTGCCGAAATCGCAATTATTAACATACTGATCTGAACATATGATTTCGGAAACAAGTTAACACAATATTTATAATGGGTTGAATTCACACTAAAGGCAGACATCAATCAGCGCTATAAAAAATCATCGAAATGAGCATATACTATTTATTGTGGTCCGTAAAAATAATTTAGAGCCTTTACCGTGAAAACCTATTAAGAGACAATCATATGATATCCCAAAAATTAAGCGCATTGCCATATATTGCAGATATCTGTCTTCGGACCTGATAAAAAAATCAGGGCCAAATGACCCTGCCCCAAAACACATTTAATGTTAATACAAAAACCGGTAGGTATTTATTGTAAATAAAGTTTTTTAATTGAATGTCTCCTACTAATGAACATCTCCAAGACCTTCAAGATTAAATATACTCAGTCTTTAACGGAATTTTATGCTTGGGTCATTCAAAAGGTGTCCTCGAATGGTTTGCTGTATGCTGCGCACATGAGTTCTCTTATGCTTACTCCCGCCACCTCATTTTTGCAAAAGCTCTTGCCTTGTCGGCAAAGTCCTTACTTCCAATAACGGCGGGCGTTTTATGATTTCAGACTATTCGAAAGAAATCCGACAAATGCTTCATACCATGCAAACGTCA
>JASFLX010000371.1:0-3107 GCA_050117895.1 Desulfobacterales bacterium
TGTCGCGGCTTGTATCGCGCCTCCGGCGGCTAATGTCGCCATGGAATATGGCCCGACTTGACGGACACGTTCGATATGGCGTTGGGTATGAACCGTTGAAATCTGGGTTGGGGTTGCCGGAACCGCGTTTACAAATTCTACCTGAGACTGAATCGTTTGAACGATTGCCTCCATGCGTCCTTTTTCAGCGGCCGGATCAGATGTGTAAACTTGATAAAAATCCTCGTGAAAAATTACTTTCATTATGATCTTATTCCGTTGTTAAAGACAAAAAATTCATTTTTTAGTAATTATTTAAAATGGTTAAGTATTTATCTGACAACTTTCGATAAACTATGTCTCGCACCCCTTTAATTAACTGTGAATTGAGGTGTTTTTTTAATTTAACCGCTCTATTTGAGGCTCTAAAAGAAAAAATTTCGACTGCTGCTGTTTTAATTATGTTTTCGACATACAATGAGTTTGCTTTTTCCGGTCGGGGAATGGTACAGCGAGACGTCCGGAAATATCCGTCGAAATGGGTCCAATCCCCCTTTAACAAATTCCATGGCATCAGCAGATCCCATTGTCATCATCCTGATATTGAAAAGGATCTTAATAAGGGGATGATGCGGCACTTCGTGTTCCATGAGCAATACCAAACCGTTGGAGCGAATGACGCGTTTCATTTCCTGCAAGGCAGTCTGCCGGGTCTGTCTTTTCAGTTCATACAACGCATGGGAGCAGGTAACGATATCAAAGCTCTCATCAGCAAAAGGGAGGGTTGCTGCATCCCCCTCTATCAAGATGATTTTCCGGGAAGTCTCTTTGTTTTGCGCTTTACGCAGCATTCCCCGTGAAAAATCGTAGCCGACGGTTACGCCTTCGGGATAGCGATTGGCAAACGCCACGATAACCGCTCCCGTGCCGCAGCAGATATCTAAAATCGTCGGGTTGGATTTCCTCTCCGGATTGGCCATCTCGACCAGAAAGTTCCGCGTATCTCCAACATCTCGACGCGCATGCAGATGAATAAATTCATCATACACATAAGAAAAAACATTATAGTAAATTCGTCTTCCGGTTCTTAGATTTGACATGATTTTAAAAAATTCCTCCCTCAGGTTGTTCCCTCACGCCGCGGACCCGGGTAGCTTGGACAGCTGTCCTGATCCTCGATGTGCGGCTTGATGTCCAAAATGGGAGTTCCGTCGATCATATCCAAACCCCGCACCCGAATCCGGTTGACATCCTTTGATATGACCTCCAGTACCGAAAGGCCGATAGCGTTGGGGCGTCGGGGCGAGCAAATGCTGAACACGCCCAAAGCCCTGTCCCGGTGGGGCGGTGTCTGTTTCAATAATTGGGGTATAAAAGGCGGACTCTTATGAAAATGAAACAGCACCACGATTCGCTGGCCGACACGAATATCCGAAAGACCCTCGGTATACTCAGACAAGATCTCCAACGTGCCTTCCACATCGGAAACGGCCCAATGTCGCGGTAGCTTGCGTTCATCCGTATGTACCGTCCCTATAGAAGTAAAATTAATAACCATGGACATTCTCCTGAAATACCCTTCACAGGTGCTCCCTAACCCCCTTGAAGCTTCGTCTGTGGATGGGGCAGCAACCGTATTTTCTGATCGCCGCTTTGTGGGCTTTGGTCGGGTATCCTTTGTGTCTGGAAAATCCAAATTGCGGGTAATACAGGTGGTACTTCTCCATCAACCGGTCCCGGGTAACCTTGGCAACGATAGATGCAGCGGCAATGGAAATGCTTAATCCGTCACCTTTGGGTATGGGCTCTTGTGGCAGGGCTGACGAAACCGTAAAGATACCGTCGATAAGCAAACAATCCGGTTGAGGGGTGAGATTTTCAGCCGCCATGGCCATAGACATAAGGGATGCTTGAAGGATATTAACGCGATCTATTTCCGGTGGATCAACGATTCCTATTCCGATGGAAACGGCAAGCTCGTAAATTTTTTCGTAGAAATAATCTCGTTTTTTGGGTGTTAATCTCTTTGAATCAGAGATTCCGGGAACCTGAAAAGAAGAGGGGAGTACAACGGCTGCAGAAACAACCGGGCCAGCCAGCGGTCCCCGACCGGCTTCATCTATGCCTGCAATTTTTAAAAAGCCTTTTTCAATGGCTTTTTTTTCGAATAACCACAGGTCTGGTCCCATGGGATCACATTTTAAAAAGGCATCTCGAAAATTTTCATGAAAAATTCGGGATGGATACTAGTTGATGCGACGTTCTCTTATCCTCGCCGCTTTGCCCCTTAGCTTGCGCAAGTAATAGATTTTTGAACGACGTACCCGCCCGCGAGTAATGACTTCAATTTTGTCGATGGCAGGAGAATGTAGAGGAAAAATACGCTCAACCCCTATCCCGTATGAAACCTTCCTGACAGTAAACGTAGCGCCGGTACCGCTTCCACGTTTGCTGATTACTACGCCCTGAAACGCCTGAATACGCTCTTTTTCGCCTTCCTTTATTTTAACATAAACTTTTACGGTATCTCCGGCGGCAAAAGCAGGAATATCCAGCCGCATCATCTCTCTTTCTAACTGTCTAATTATTTCCATAATAATCACCTATCTTGAGCAAGCCAAAAGCATATTGAATTAATCTAATGATTCTAATAAATTCAAGTTTAACCTAAAATGAACAAAAAAATTGTCAAAACAGTTTAAAGAAGCGCCTATACCCTATTTTGACTGGATTGTATAGGATTTTTCTTTTTTTTGTGATGTTTTAAACAAAAAGTTGTATAAAATCCCCTGGTGATGTTACTCGTTTCTCCCAAACAGCCTATCCAGAATAATGGCCGCGGCAGACCTTACGGAAAGGTGGTTGTAATCCGTATTGCCCATAACCGGATTTAGTATGTAATCTGCCTCTGCAATAAATTTTTCGGGGAATCCCCAGGCGGTACCAAATATCAACAGAAAAAGACTGCCATCTTTCAGCATGTTCCGAAACTTCCCAAAGTTTAAGTTGCCTGGGCGGTGTCTGGCGCTGGTGACCACCGTTTTCGGAGAATTTCCTCCATGTTTACGGATATGTTCTTTTACCTCATCCAGGGAATTTTTTATTTTAATCAGTTCCAGGGCTTCTCG
>JASFLX010000372.1:0-3064 GCA_050117895.1 Desulfobacterales bacterium
TGTGTTGTTGGTTATTCTGGCATTGAGCGCCGATGCCTGCTACTGGCTTTATACGCGCTTTTGGCATAATGATCTCCGGGTGACAATGATAGACGTGGGGCATGGCAATGCAGCCCTTATGGAACTGCCGGAAGGATACAACATTCTCATAGATGGCGGGGGGTTTTCCGATAACAGTATTTTTGATACAGGGGCCAGGATTATTGCGCCGTTTTTATGGCAAAAAAAAATCAAAACCGTGGACACCCTTGTTCTTTCCCATCCCAATAGTGATCACTTAAACGGGCTCATATATATTGCCGAACACTTTAATGTAAAAAACGTATGGACAAATAATGAACCGGCAAGCACTTTGGGATTTAAAAAATTCATGGAAACCATTAAAAAAAACGAAATTCATATGCCCGGATACAAGGAAGTTGCCGGTATTCACTACATTAACGGCGTATGCATTAACATATTTTATCCGCCCAAGGATTTCATTGAGAAAAGAAAAAAGGAAACATGGCGTAATTTAAACAATAATTCCCTGGTTCTTAAAGCATCCTTCGGAGAAGATTCTTTCCTGTTTCCCGGGGATATCGAGGCCAGGGCGGAATATGAATTGGCGGCAATTGCCGGTGACAACCTCAAAAGCACCGTGCTTTTGGCACCGCACCACGGCAGCAAAACATCGAGTACCAAGACGTTCATAGAAACAGTCAATCCTGAAGTCATCATTATTTCATCCGGATGGAAAAGCAGATTTGGATTTCCCCACCCATCGGTATTAAAACGGTATACGGACAAGGGATGCCGCATACTGGGCACCGCCAACAACGGCGCCGTATCCATGTCAACGGACGGTCGAACTCTTACCATCAAACCCACTATCACCGGAATATAATATTTATTGAGTATTTTCAGATTGTGGATGAATTGTTTTCAAAATATTCGAGAAAGCGAACTCGAAATACTAAAAGAACAGACCGATCAGCGGTTTCAGGTTGTATTTGAAAATTTAGATCAATTATTAACGGTTGAAAGAGACCGAAAAAGAAAATAGGATACACGGTAAAGGAAAAACAAAAAGCCTATGCCAACAAGTCCTGAACCCTATGAAGGATGCCCTTATGAAAAAAAACCAACAACTTTCGCGAGAAATTTCTGATCCCGCTTCCCGGGAAACGGCCACTTTGAGAAAACAAATCCTCCGCCACATCCGCTTCACCCTGGGCAAAGATACCTACAGGCCGGACAAGTATGCCTGTTTTATGGGGCTCGCCTACAGCGTGCGGGATCGGCTCATCGACCGGTGGATTAGAACCCAGCGTTCGCTTTACGACACCCTGGCCAAGCGGGTCTATTTTCTTTCCCTTGAATTCTTGCCGGGTCGATTTTTGAAAAACTACATCATCAGCCTCGATATGGCCGAAGAAGCCCGCAACACCGTTGAAGAAATGGGATTCGATCTCAACGAACTCGAAGAAGAAGAATGGGATGCCGGTCTGGGGAACGGCGGTCTGGGGAGACTTGCGTCGTGCTATATGGATTCTATGGCCTGTCGGAATCTGCCTGGATACGGATACGGCATCCGGTATGACTATGGAATTTTTTTTCAGACCATAGACAACGGCTACCAGCGTGAGCAGTGCGACAACTGGCGACGGCGGGGAAATCCCTGGGAAATCCAGCGCCGGGACCATCTGATGCCGATCCGCTTTTACGGTCGATCGGAATCTCACGTGGACGGCCAGGGACGGCGCAGATACCGATGGACGGACACAGAGGTGGTAATGGCCATGGCCTGCGACATTCTCATTCCCGGGTATGGCGATGATTATGTCACCAACATGCGGCTGTGGGCCGCCAAATCCGGCCGGGAATTCAACCTTACACACTTCAACCGGGGAGATTATATCGGTGCTGTGGAGTCCAAGGTTTTAACCGAAAACATTTCAAAAGTCCTTTATCCCAGCGATGAGGCCGAGCCGGGCAAAGAACTCAGACTCAAACAGCAATATTTCTTCGTTGCCGCCACACTGCTCGACATCATCCGGCGATATAAAAAGCAGAACCGGTCCTTTGAAGAGTTTTCCAACTTTGTGGCCATTCAATTGAACGACACCCACCCGTCCATTGCCATTCCCGAACTCATGCGCCTTTTGATGGACGATGAAGGCCTGGAGTGGGACGATGCCTGGGCCATTTGTGAAAAAACGTTTGCATATACCAACCATACGGTGATGCCCGAAGCTCTTGAAACCTGGCCACAGAACCTGATCGCCCGGCTTTTGCCCAGACATATGGAAATTATTTTTGAAATCAATCACCGTTTTTTAGAGGATTTAAGAAAACGATATCCGGACCACCCGGAACTACCGGCAAAACTTTCCATCATTCAGGAAGGTGACGTTCGCCAGGTGCGTATGGCCCACCTGGCCATCGTGGGGAGCCATTCGGTGAACGGGGTTGCCGACCTTCACACCCGCATTTTAAAAAGCGGCCTGTTCAGGGATTTCCATGAAATTTTTCCGGGCCGAATCAAAAATGTCACCAACGGAATCACCCCGCGTCGCTGGCTGTATCAGGCCAATCCTTCGCTTTCACGGCTCATTACATCGGTCATCGGTGCGGACTGGATCGTTGATCTCAACCGGCTAAAAAAATTGGTTCCCTATGCCGATGATCCGGAATTTCGCGCGGCCTGGATAGAAACGAAACAGGAAAACAAAAAACGGCTTGCCCGATATATTTTGCGCAAAATCGGGTTAGGGGTAAACCCGGGCAGCCTGTTCGATGTCCATGTCAAGCGGTTGCACGAATACAAGCGCCAGCTTCTCAATGTGTTGCACGTGGTTACCCTGTACAACCGCATCAGGGGAAATCCCGAAGCAACCGTTGTCCCGCGGACCGTCCTTTTTGCCGGAAAGGCCGCCCCTGCTTACCACCAGGCCAAAATCATCATCAAGCTGATCAATGCGGTGGCGGATGTCGTCAACAACGACCCGGACGTCCGGGGACGGCTCCGGGTGCTTTTTTTGCCCAATTACTGTGTATCCCAGGCCGAAAAAATCATTACGGC
>JASFLX010000373.1:0-3063 GCA_050117895.1 Desulfobacterales bacterium
ATATTCGGGCCATCCCGTATATTTCACGGGTATGAAGTGTTCATTTGCAAGGCATTCAAGGGCGCAGCCGTAGTTGCCTACTGCAAGCCCTTGATAACGCGGCAAATGGGCGCTTCGCACTCGCCCAAAGGGTGAAAATTTTTGAGAAATTGATCAAAAAGATTTTCGGTACAAACTGTCACCTGACAACCAGAAGTAAAATTGTAAATGACAAACGGTTTTCGTAACTAATAAAAGACCTCTCAAAAATTTTCATGAAATATTCGGGCTAAGTTCTTGTCTGCTTAACATAGATCTTTTTCATTCTAACAGACTCCGGATCAAGGTTGGTCAAGCCGTATTCATCAGCCCAATGCATGGCTTTTAGGTATTCTTTTATGGAAATTCTTCGATTGATCTCAGGGTATTCAAGAGCTTTATAATCCGGAAAATATTGATGCATGATGTTCACATAGGTTGACTTTGGAAGATTTTCGGCGACCCATCTAACGAATTTCTCTGTACCGGCTTGGTTGTTTGGCATAACCAAGTGTCTAATCATTAATCCACGAAAAGCAATTCCCTGGTTATCGACCCGGTGCTTTCCGACCTGCCTGTGCATTTCAAGAACCGCTTTTTGAGCCACTTCAGGATAGTCCGATGCCACAGATAAATACTGTGACGCTTTCGCAACATCCATATATTTCATATCCGGCAAGTAAATATCCACGATGCCATCCAGGATCTTCAATATTTCAACTCTCTCGTAGCCGCTGGTATTGTAAACCAAGGGGAGGCGAAGCCCTTTCTTAAAAGCAATCCTTGTGCCATTGAGGATGTTTGGCATAACGTGGGTTGGTGTAACTAAATTGATGTTGTGGCATCCGATCTTCTGGAGGTAAATCATCATATCGGCCAGATCCTCGTCCTGAACTTCTTTCCCATATCCTTTGATGGAGATGGGCCAGTTCTGGCAAAAAACACAACGGAGATTACAGTTGGAAAAAAAGATTGTTCCTGATCCTCTTTTTCCCACCAGCGATATCTCTTCACCAAAATGTGGATGTGCCGTGTATACCATGAGCCTGGCCGCAGCACGGCAAAACCCTCGTTCGCCATTCTGCCGATTGATACCACACCGTCGGGGGCAAAGTTCGCATTGTTCGAAAATGGAATACGCTTGCTCAATTCTATTGGCGAATTCCCCTTTTTCCTCAAGCTTCGCATAACAAGGATGCCATTGTTCTCTTTTTTTATTCAAAGCAAAAAGAGAACGGTTACCGAAAAACAGAGAGCCGCTCAATATGATCGATTTTTTTATGAAATTGCGCCGTGTTATTTCCATTCTGTAATTTTAACGTCCATCATTTTGCTTTTGACTTTTGTTCCACCAGCAATTTCGTGTCATTATGGGAGTACGGTGGGGAGCAGCAACATAGTATCTTAAGTTTTATTTTGCCGGTATTCTGAATCCGGTGTGTCACTCCCGGCGGAATGCAAATCGTATCACCCGTTGTGACTTCAAACTTTTCTTGTCCAAGGGTCATAAGGCCTTTCCCTGATTTAATATGATAGAGTTCCTCACTTTTGTTATGCGTGTGGAGCAAGGTCGTGGAACCGATAGGAATACAAGCCTCAGCAAGACTTTGGCTCTGGTTGCCATGTATTTCTGGATGCATCAACTCTTTGATCTGTGAGCCATCCTTGGTTGAATAGGCCTGAATTTTGTTGTATTCACTTTTTATTGCCATAAAGAAAATATGTATTATAGAAAAACATGTTGTCAATAATAAAAAAATAATGAGTCTGATAATGAGCAAAGAAGTTTCAATAGAGTTGGATGAGAAGAGAGTCAAGGTGCCTGAAGGGATAACCGTCAAAAGAGCACTGGAAATAAATGGCTACACGGTAACAAACTATCCGGAGAAAGGCTCATTATTTGCACCCTGTGATGTAGGAGGCTGCTGGAGTTGTGCCGTTGAGGTGAACAATGAATTAAAACCCGCCTGCATTACGCCGGTAACCAAAGGGCTTAGAGTCAGCACAGAGCTTCCTCAAGATTGCCCCCCAAAGAGAATAATACATGGTTTTGGCGGACATACTGTGGGCGGTGTGGGAACACCCTATTGGCTGAAGGGCCGTCACGGGTACATAGAAGTGGCCTGTTTTGCCTCGGGTTGTAATCTTCGCTGCCCCCAATGCCAGAACTGGGAAACAACTTATTCCGGACAGGGCAAGCCATTGACCCCAAGGAAAGCGGCAGAGCTTATGACAGCCTCCAGAAGAAAATTTAGATTGGATCGGATGGCCATTTCCGGAGGTGAAAGTACGTTAAACAGGAGATGGCTTGCGGAATATGTGACCGAGTTAAAAAGGCTTAACCCTGATCCGAATGCAAGGATACATGTGGATACAAACACCACTATTCTTACAAAAGATTATATCGACAAGCTGGTTGAGTCAGGAATGACAGATATAGGCCCGGATCTTAAAGGGTATTATCCGGAAACATTTATGCGAATCACTGGCATCGAAAACAAAGCAATGGCAGAACGGTACTTGAATACAGCATGGGATGCAGTCCGATACCTGATTGAAAGATACAAAGACAGGGTTTTCACCGGTGTTGGAATTCCTTACAACAAAGAACTTATACCGCCTCAAGAAATCGAATTGATAGGAGAGCGGCTATATGAAATAGATCCTGAGATTCAGGTTTGCGTCTTGGACTATCGGCCGGAGTTTAAAAGGCTCGATCTCGTTAAACCCAATTATTATGAAATGGTTAAAATCCACAAAATCCTTACGAATAAAGGCCTTGAGACCGTAATGTGCCAAACCGAATACGGGCACATCGGTCCGGAAATATAAGTAATGGTTCTAACGAGTGTCCATCCAGAAATGGTAGATTTTGGTTTTCGGCAAGGCCAAAGCGAGTTTTCAACCTCCCCGAAAACGTCGCGGGATCTCCGACAGGCATAGCGCGCTATTTCGAGGATTGAAAACGAGCGAGAACGCCGCCGAGAGCCAAAAGATGTCGTTTATAGATGGATACTAACGAAACTTGTTTCAGAGTTGGAGGAC
>JASFLX010000374.1:0-3056 GCA_050117895.1 Desulfobacterales bacterium
AATACTCAGGGGAATTTTAAACCATAACCCATCGGTCTCGAAAATCAGGGGCGGAAGATCTAAAGGAACGATGCCCAGCTTTTTCTTGGCATGTATCCGCCATTTTTCATATCCGATTACCTGATCCGTAACTTTAAGATGTCCATAATAAACTATTGTATCCCATATATTTTTCTCATTATATATTTCCAGAACCTCGGTATTTTTATGGGATCTGACCCGGGTGTAATAATCGACCCTGGCTTTGGAAACTTTTACCGTTCGGGTGTCCAGATCAAGCGTATCCACAAGGAACGTGTCTCCTTTATGAAGATAAATCGCTCCCGGGTGGGTCTCCTTGAAGGCTCTGAAGCCGTCAATCTCTCCCTTGCTCTGTCCGGTTTTGCTGCTGACAATGGTGTACTGGCTGCCTGTTCCTCTGAGATTCACATACCGGTGAGGTGCCCTCCGGCTGGAATAGATCTCTTTGCCGTCTTGGCTTCGTAAAAGTTTACCGCTGGACTCCAGATTCACAACCGTTTTTTTGACGGTTTCATGGGCCATGAACGGTTCATCAATTTTTAACGTAAGTTCCGCGGCCGCGCATACCAAATGTTTTGACAGAATATCCGTATTATAAGGATTGACCACCGCAGCTTCGGGCTCCCGTTTAACAAATTCTTCAGGATTACGCATGAAATACTGATCCAGGGCGTCCTCCCCGGCAATGAGAACCAGCGCGGAATCCTGTCCGTTGCGCCCTACCCTTCCGCCTCTCTGCCACGTGGCCACAATAGAACCAGGATATCCAACCAGCAGACAAAGATCCAGATCGCCGATATCGATACCCAGTTCCAGAGCGCTCGTAGATATCACCGCAAGGAGGTCACCTTTGGATAGCCGTGCTTCGATCTCCCTTCGTTCCTCAGGGAGGAATCCTGCACGGTAGGCGCTGATACGGTCGGCAAAAGGCCCGGATTGACTGCCCGCCCATATGGCAATCAACTCGGTCAGTTTTCTGGATTGGGTATATACAATGGTTCGCAATCCCCGATGAAGTGCTGCTTTCAGTAAAAGGATGGCGGTCTGGGCCGGCCCTTGAACCGGATTTAAAAATACGAGATGCTTTGTGCCCAGGGGAGCACCGCTTTTTGTGATGGTATCCACGGTAAGCCCTGTGAGTTGTTGGGCAAGCTGGGAGGGATTGGACACCGTGGCAGAGCAAAATATAAATGTGGGCTCCGCTCCGTAAAAGGAACATATGCGTCGAAGCCGCCGGAACACCTGGGCCATGTGTGATCCCATAACCCCTCGGTAGGTATGAACCTCATCAATCACCACCATATCCAGGTCTGAAAAGAAATTAGCCCACTTATGGTGATGCGCAAGAAGTGACAGGTGAATCATTTCAGGATTTGTTAACAGAATATTGGGGGGCGTTTCTCTGATTCGTTTACGATGCCACGCGGTCGTGTCCCCGTCATAAATCTTGATTACCGGTTTTATCCGCCCGGATGGTTCCGTCAGTTCTTCAAACGTACGCATCTGATCCTGAGACAGGGCCTTTAAAGGAAAAATATAAAGGGCTTTGGATTCCGGATTTTTTAAAATATTTTCCAACACCGGAAGATTGTAAATAAGGGTTTTTCCGCTTGCCGTAGGCGTTGCAACCACAAGGTTGCGGCCGGATCTTATCAAATCAGCGGCATCTGCCTGGTGCCGGTAAAAATCACGAATTCCGGCGGATTTTATGATGGTTTTTATTTCCTGGGGCCACGGTTTTCCGGGTTTTGACAGGTTTGGCGATTGGGCGGGAATCACCATATGATGAACCACCTGGTCCCCCAGACGTTCGGAATCAATCAGCGAATGTATATATTCTTTAATGCCTTTTTCTTTTATGCCTTTTGTATTATGCATGAATTTGACACCTAAATTTTAGGTGATAGCTCTCTCCCATCTTGTTTTATTTACTTGATAAAATAAATTTCCGGTTGTATTATGTGTAAACAATCCCGGCTCATAGGACCAGGCTTTGGTTTAAGCCTAAAAGGTCTGTTATCCTACAAGACGGACAAGTTAAAAGTGATAAGTGACCTAAAGTGCCTTAAGTTATAGGGCGTTTATTCAGGCAGAGCCGGATAACTCTGACATGGTCCAGAGGACCAGGTTTTCAATGTAAAAATAATTATTATCTAGTGTCCATCCATAAATGAGGGTTTTTGTTCAAGATCAAGGCATGCGAAAAAAATAACCACAGGCATATGTTTAATATTCCGAGGATTATTTTTTGAGCATAACGCAGAGATTGGGCAAAAAGACCATTTATGGAGGATCACTATCTAATGCCATATCCCATGTTACAACCCCCTTTGCAAGAGAAAGAATTGACAGGTTATACGAAACAGATTATTGAAGCACTTCCTCCCCTCAAGGAGGCAACCGGTTATCCCACATTTTTTCCCCAGGATCTGTATATATCATGGTAAATCAAATTATTTTATTGTCTATCTTACTATTATTATCCGGCTTTTTCTCTTCTGCGGAAACCGCCTTATTTTCCATAAGCAAAACAAAAGCCCGGCACCTTGCCAAGAAAAAAACAAAGTCTTTCCTGCTGATCAAGCGTATGAAAGATGATCCTCACCGGCTCCTTTCTTCCATTCTGATCGGAAACAATTTGGTAAATGTGGGCGCTGCGGCCCTGGCAACGTCTGTAACCATTAATATGTTTCCAAATTATGCAGTGGGTATTGCCACGGGAATCATGACCTTTCTGATTCTGGTTTTTGGTGAGGTAATGCCCAAATCCTTTGCCACGCGGAACAATATTTTGATCGCAAGAGCAACCATATATCCCATATACTGGTTCTCCGTTTTATGTTACCCCATTATTATCTTCCTGAATTTTATACCCAAGCTGACCGGCAAAATCAAGAAAACACCCACGGTAACGGAAGAAGAGTTAATGACCTTTGTTGAAGTGGTTGAAGAAGAAGGAGAAATCAAAGAGGAAGAAAAGAAACTCATACACAGAATTTTTGAGTTCGATGATACCAGCACTTCTGAAATCATGA
>JASFLX010000375.1:0-3051 GCA_050117895.1 Desulfobacterales bacterium
CAGGTGGGACAGGCCGCATCTTCCATACGTATCAATTCTTCTTCGGTCATATTTCCCGAAAGCACCGCACCCACAGACTCAAAAACCGTAACCAGATCGATTTTATCGGAGGATGTCTTTTCAGGATGTTCTCCGGCCAGCATGGGACCGCCGCTGATGACAATCGTTGGCAGGTCGAGACGGGCCGACGCCATGAGCATTCCGGGTACGATCTTGTCACAATTGGTCACCATGACCATGGCGTCAAATGCATGGGCGGTGGCCATAACCTCGATGGAGTCGGCGATCAGCTCCCGGCTGGCAAGGGAGTATTTCATCCCTTCGTGATTCATGGCAATGCCGTCGCAAACCCCGATCACGCCGAATTCGATAGGGGTTCCGCCTGCCATATAAACCCCTGCTTTAACGGCTTCTGTAATCTTGTCCAGGTTAATATGACCGGGAATAACGGCGTTGGCCGAATTGGCGATGCCGATCAGCGGTTTTTTGATGTCATCATCCGTATATCCGATTGCCTTAAACAAAGAGCGGTGAGGCGCCCGTTCAATACCTTTTTTAGCCAGATCACTTTTCATTAAACACACCTCCTCAAAAAAAAACCGTTATCGGCCTTTGGGCTGATAACGGTTTTTGTTTTTTTGTTTGGTTGTAGAATCAGGCCATTATCAACCCTTTGCCTCGCAGTAGATTAGTACATCTACGACGAGGAGAATAATAAGGCTAATAAGGTTGTTAATGGCGATAACGTTTTTCATGATACCCTTCGTTTAAATTAAATTACCCTTTTAATGGCTTTTAACTACAATGTCAAGCTTTTTCTTTCCGAGATCACAATATGCTGGAAACCGTCCACTGCGGGCGTGCCTCAGGGATCCGGTTCATACTGACACGGGCGATCAGCAACGCCGAGTGCGCTTTGGATTTTTTCCTCGGACCGAGGAAAAACACTATGTCGATCAGCCGGAAGGCCTGCAGGCCGGTTCCTTGAAACCGCCGGAACCGGTGGGAATCCCATGGGGTCGCACGGCGGCGGCGGACATCAGTTTGTCCACGTCCTTGCAGGCGCACTTCGGACAAATGGGCGGGGGATCCGCCGGAGACAAAACCAGTTGTTCAAAACAGTGACAACAGCTTTTACACTGATATTCATAGATCGGCATTGCTTCTTCCTCCTTCAGAGAAATGTTTTTATAGACGGATTCGCGCCATTAGTCAAGATCAATCCGAGCCCCATGCCCGCCGGCAATTTTAATTTTGGATTATTCATAATTTTGACCTTGATTTTCAATTGGTTATAGTGTTTATTTGTATCGGTACATTTCACACCATTATTGTTATCCGATAGATAAATGGAACCTAAATTGAGCGATTGTCGAGGCTTGCCCGCCTCTGGCTGTGTTGCCGCAGATAAGCAAGTTGAGCGCAGCGAAATCCCGCTTTGCGGGAGAAGATGTCGTTCCGCTATAGTCAACTATGCGTTACGGCATCTGACGCAGTAGATGCGGTAAGATCGGCAATCCCGACTTGTTGGGTCGTAGCTGAAAGCGAAGCCCAAAGGGTTTCAAAATTTAAAAATATAAATTAAGATAATCCATTAAAAATAAAAGATATTTAATTACCTTTTAAAATTTGAAACGCTGAGTTTAGGTGGAATTAAAATACACATCTCCCTTGGAGCGAGCACCCGGCATCATTTCCCGGTTGCTTGATCAGAGTTATGCCGAGCTTGTCCGAACCCATCCGGAGCTTTGGGAGCCCGAGAAGGAAAATTGGGAGAAATTCGACCGAGATGTGTTCGAAAATCCCGGCACCATCGGAGCTTGTACCTTCCTGAGTTGGTGCGGGAAAAATATTGTGGGGTTCTTTTCTTTCGACCCGAGACCGGGGCTGGCATACGGTGTGATCGGTCATAACTGTATTTTGCCTGAATACCGGAATCGGGGATTTGGAAAGCGGCAGATTGCTGAAATTCTTCGGCGATTCAGACAAATGGGAATAGGGCAGGCAAGGGTGTCCACGAGCGATCATCCGTTCTTTGTCCCTGCACAAAAAATGTACACGGCGTTCGGATTTGTCGAAGTAAAGAGAGTTCCCTTTGATCGTGACCCAAAACAAAACATGATACATTACGAAATGAAGATTGGATAGCAAGGCACCGCACGGAACCGTAATTTAACCATCTCCATTTACCAAAAACATTTATTTTTTATAGGTATTATTTAGGGTTGATTGTTTAATTATCATATTGTATATATGTGATATACATTTGAATTTAAAAGACTATTTTTGATACAATTGATATTGTTTCTCATTATCGACAGGATCAACTGTTTAAAAAAAACAATCACATAACGTTCAATTTGAAAAATATTGTACGATTTGCCTGAAAACGGTCTGGTAGAGGGACAATGCCGATAACCTATCAGTTAAAGCCTGATGAACGGTTGGTGATCTTTATCCACGTTGGCGTGGTGACCGACGAGGAATTTCTGTCATTCTACAAGGCTCTCTACGAAGAAAACCGATTTGACAAATCATTCAACGCGTTGGTTGACCTGCGGCAAACGGAAAGTACTGTAAGGAGCGCGGAGGCCCTAACTGAATTCGCCGAATTCATTCATGAGCAATACACAAACATTACTTCACGACCCAAGGTTGCTGTGGTGGCTCCGGAAGACATCTCTTTTGGCTTGGCCCGCATGTATGAAGTCTTTAGCGGCGATGTGCCTTGGGAGTTTTTAGTATTCCGAGAGGTCGATTCTGCTTTGGCCTGGCTGGGTGTGTCTGAGAACCTGATGGACGATCTTGACCAAAGTGCCCCACCCGAATATTCACCGGATCCCGAATAGCCGCGCGACGGCCATTTAGAAAATGCTTTGGTTAAAAACAAAGATTTGACAAATAGGGTGGCCGCCTTGGAGGAAATGGCGCACCCGCAAAAAAAGGTTTCGGAGGGCTAACGCTGCCCGGTCGGAGCAACCTCTATCCCGGCCGGGCTCCCAAGATTTCAAGTTTTATTTTATATTGGATGGCCAAAAACGGTTTGGTATA
>JASFLX010000376.1:0-3051 GCA_050117895.1 Desulfobacterales bacterium
CAAACATAGTTTTCCTGCCTCTTTAAAACTACAATATGTTGTAAAAAAAGGGTTAATATGGCTATTTTAGGAAATATCTTGGTTAAGTTTATAAAATGACGGTGTTAGATAAATGATCTAATTTCAGTTGGTTATGGCATTTGGTTTTCCGGGCACCAGAAAACCGACACTCGATAATGAAGAAAAAATGAATATATTTACTTGACTAAATCAAAAGCACCATTTATATAGTGTTTAATTAAATAAATATGGTTCAGCAACTATGGGAATAAAAGAGAGGAAAGAAAGAGAAAAAGAAAGAAGAAGGCAACAGATCATGGTTGCTGCGAAAAGAGTTTTTTCTGTAAAAAACTTCAACAAGGCGACCATGGAAGATATTGCCAGGGAAGCGGAACTCAGTCCCGGTACTATCTATCTTTATTTCAAAAACAAAGAAGAGTTGTTTGCCTCTCTCTCCCTGAGAATTCTCCATTATATGAGCATCCGGTTGGAACAGGTTCATAACGAAAATTTTCAAGAACCTGAAGAGAAAATGAAGGCTTTAAAGCAAGCCCTGTATGAAGTCTACGAATTTGATCCGATTGTCCTCATTAACATGTTCCACCTTCAGTCAAGTGAAACCCTAAGAAATTTATCGCCCCATCTACTTTCAGAAATTAAAGACCTGTCTCGAAGTTCATTCCGTTCCATGGCCAAAATATTTGAAGAAGGAATAAAAAAAGGAGATTTTATCGACAAGCATCCGGTGGCACTGGCCGACATTGTTTGGGCGTTGTTTTCAGGGATTGTTTTGTGGGAGGAAAGTAAACGGTTGATCGACAGCAAAAAGGACTTTTTGAAATCGACGCTTGAAATTGCATTTGAAATCTTTAGACGAGGCATAAAAACATACCCTGACTCTATTAATTCCGTGCAGACACTAAATAATTTTGTTTATAATGATTAGGTTGCAATAGAATGAGTCAATCTTTTAACACTTAGCCGGAAGGGAGGTGATAAAACAGAGCTGCTATGGAGAAAAGGTAACGACTTGATCGTGCTGAAAAATTATATAATCAGTACGATTTCCTTTTATTACATGGCAATGGTTTTCAGCAACCGGAGATTTTGAGGATGGTTTGATACCGTAATGCCCCATTCTCCGGTTATTAACCGTAATGTTTAAAAAATTAAGGAGGTGTACTAATGCCAAAGTATGCCAAAGGGTATAATCAACCGGTAGATAGTATTCCCGGACGAGGATGGGCCGTAATTTTATCCGGAACGACCATCAACTTATGTCTGGGGTGTCTGTACGCATGGTCGGTCTGGCTCAAATACTTAACAAACGAAGCATACATGGTGGCCCACGGATGGCCTGGCGCCCTCACCGCCGAGCAGGCTTCTAACCCCAAGTCATTGTGTATTTTAATTTTCGCACTGCTCATGATTCCCGGTGGGAAGATCCAGGATAAATACGGCCCCTCCGTCGCCGGATCAATCGGAGCCGTATTCATGGGTCTGGGTATGATCATCGCAGGTGTCTCCCACTCCTATGCTGGAATCCTATGGGGTTTCGGTGTGGGCGGCGGTATCGCAATGGGTGTGGCTTACGCCGCTCCGGTACCTGCAACAAGGAAATGGGTCGGCCCGCATCAGGTGGGTGTCATGATCGGAATTACAGTCTCAGGATACGGTGGCGCGGCTTTCTACGTGGCGCCGCTCATCAAGTGGTTGATTACGAGTTACTCACTCTCGTTCTCATTCCTAGTGCTGGGTATCGCTTATTTTATAATCATCGGTATTGCGGCTCAGATACTGGCATGGCCTGAAGAGGGCTATGTACCACCTCAACCGCCTGAGACGGAAGCGACTAAAAAAGCAGCGGCATCTGTGGTTGACTGGACCGCCGGAGAGATGGCGGGGACCTGGCAGTTCTATGCTCTAATCGCCCTGTTTTGCCTTAACACACAGGCAGGTCTTCTCATCATCGGCCACGCCGCCAAAATTGTAAAACCCTTTCTGGAACAAGGATTTATTTTGGTGGCTGCAGGTGGTTTTATGAACGCTGCGGGACGGATCGGAACAGGCAAATACTCGGATATCATCGGCAGGGACAGAGCATACATGCTCAATGCCGCTGCCGCTGCTCTCTGTATGTTCGCGCTGCCTGCAATTATCGCGGCCAAATCGCTTTTCTTGGCGTTTGCCGCATGCATGATCGCCTACTGGGTTTATGGCGGCGGCCTTTCCCTGATACCTTCTTACACCGCCGATTTCTTTGGCCCCAAAAACCTGGGCTTCAACTACGGTCTTGTGTTCATCGGCTGGGGTCTGGGAGCATTCATGCCCAAGCTGGCCGGACATATCCGTGACATAACCGGTTCTTACGATAATGCTTTCTATGTTGCGGGCGTCTTGCTCATTGTTGCCGTGCTTCTTGCTCTTGTTACAAAAAAACCTGTGAAGAGAGGAGCATAGCGTTCCACAGATTTAGATTAACCATTAACTGAAAAGGCGGGAAGGGGCTAACCTTTCCCGCCTTTTTTATCTATTGTTATTTAGTGGCAATCCATGTCCTTTGGGCCCGGATTTTTACTAATGGTAGGATGCGAACCTGGCAACACCCTCAAGAACCGGAGCCATTACCTCCCTTAAAAAAGGAGTGCCGGAAAAACGATCCATAAGCACAAGGCCCAGTATTATGAAAGGTCCAAACCTGGTGAATAACCTCCAGACACGCTCTTGAGGCACCACCAGGTAGATCAGTCTCGATCCGGCAAGTGGGGGAATGGGAAGGACATGGTAAGCACTGGCGGCAACACTCAGGTTGAGTATTACATCGATAACACGGTCTGTCCATAGGAAATATTTGATGTAAGCCGCGGACATTGCAATGGTGAGGTTTGCAAAGGGGGCGATTAGAGAGATGATGCACCAACCCAGCTTCTGTTTCTTGAACTTGATTTCTTGATCATCCAACTGCCTGCCCCAGCCGAAACCTCCCAGAAAAAAGACGATGGTACCCACAATGTCAAGGTTGGTTATGGGGTTGAAGTCCATACCTTCATC
>JASFLX010000377.1:0-3039 GCA_050117895.1 Desulfobacterales bacterium
GAGAAAGCTAAAAAGCTATGAGGCTGGTAGGTCAGAAGGTCTGCCTGATAAACCAACGCTCAGTTTAGGTCAAAGACACTTGACACCCCCTATTCCATGTAATACACTGTCATTCAATAGAGTGCAAGAGAGTTCAAAACGAGCTAAAATTTCATTCGAAATTTTTACGTGAATCTTGTACGAGTCGGAGGCTTTTCATATGCAAGGCACTTAAGGGCGAAGCCATAGTCTGCTCTATTGCGACCCCTTAATAACACAGCAGATGAAAGCCTCCGACTCGCCCTTTGGGTGAAAATTAATGAATAAAAAAGATCATCATCCGGTTTACTATTTGGGTAGAATTTATGATGGTATGATGTTATTTAAAGCCTTTTCAATTAAGGATTATAACAATTCTCATTAATTTTCATATAAGATTCAGGTTTTATTTTCTGTCCGTCAAGTTTAGGAGGCTGTATGCGTGCCATTCAAAAAAGTTTAAGAATACCTCAAAATACCGTCGAAGAAATAGAACGGATAGCCAAAGAATCCGGCCAAGCTTTTTCTTCCATTACAAAAGATCTTCTTGCGGAGGCCATAAAGATGCGTCGTTGCCCTGGTATAGTTTTTACGGACGGTGTGACCGGGCGAAAGGCCAGAGTTGCAGGAACCGGTCTTGAGGTTTGGGAAATCATTACAACGTATATCGGCGTAAAGCAAAATTTTAATCGTCTTCAGAAAGCTTACCATTGGTTAACCGAGCAACAATTGAGGGCCGCCATAGGCTATTATATAGTGTACCGTGAAGAGATTGACCAGCAGATCAAACAAAATGAATCGTGGTCGAAAGATACAATCATCGAAAATTATCCTCATTTGAATAGTGACTCCCAGTGAAATATTACTTAGACGAAGACCTAAGCCCGAAGATAGCTGAATTGCTCAGGAAACAGAGTGTTGACTGCATAAGTGCACATGAGGTGGGAATGCTGCAAGCATCTGACGCAGAACAACTTAAATTTGCAGCACGTAATCGGAGATGTCTTCTTACCAGAAATAGAGATGATTTTATTCGCTTAACCGTACAGTTTTTTAACGAGCATTTACCGCATTATGGCGTGTTGATAATCCCAAATACGATACCAGGCGACCAGTTTTCACGAATAGCAGATGCACTTGCCGGCTATGCCCGCATACACCCTGGCGGAATGCAATCTTACACGATTGGTTTTCTCTCTTCAAAAACATAATAAACATTGAGAGATTGTCGAGAAGACGCGTTATGCCTTCAATACAAATAAAAAATTTGCCGGAACAAATTTATCGTCAACTTCAAATAAACGCTAAAAAAGATCACCGAAGCCTTTCACAACAGGCCATTTGGAATAGGTTACTATCATCGTATCTTAATAACACTCTTATAATATTGAGAGTTTTGTGTAAACTAGCCCATTAATTTTCTCAAAGTGTTGATCGTATGTAATAAGTTCCGCTCCGTGTTCCATGGATTGTGCTGCAATCCATATGTCCTTGGTTGGAATGGGAGTTCCCTGTCGCTTTAGTTGAGCAGCGATTCTTGAATAACGGTCTGAGGTAATTTTTCCGATTTGCACCAACTGTACCGCTTCATGTTCCAAAAATCTGTTAAGATCGTCCATATTTTCTCTAAATCGCGTGCCAGCACGAAACCCAAACATGAGTTCTCCAAGGACTATCGGAGAAAACAATAACAATTCAGCCCTGACAATGATCTCCACCGTTTCAAGCGCATTGCGTTTGAATCCCACATAGGCACTTGTGTCCAACATGATCTTCACATCCACATCTCCTCATCAATCTGTTCACATAATTTAATAGATTCCAGAAACTCCATTGCATCTTTTTCACTCCAACCGCCCGCAAGTTTTCTCAATGAATCCGCTGCAGGTTTCATACCTTTTTTATTTAATCCCGTAGACCTATCAATCATGTCCAGAACCACACGGCTAAGGGATTTTCCGCTTTTTTTTGCAATTCTGCGTATTTCACGTTCAATCTCCGGATCTATTCCCCGTAACGTAATTTGTGTCATGACTCACCTCCTGACTCATTATGACTCATAATACATTTAAATTGAACAATTGTCAAGATTATGAGCAGCGATTCTTAGGGTAAAACACCGTCATGGAACGTTCTGCCTGAGTTGGGATTCGAATGCGTTTGCCTTTGAGCGATTTTCTGTGAAATGTAGGAAGATGTTGAGGGAAAAATGGGCAAGTCTTCTTTTTGGCATGTCAAAATTGCAACAGGGGCTTACGTTTTGCCCCCTAAAAAAATACCAGGAAATAATTTTTCAACTTTTGTTAATTTTAGGGTGACAGCTACCGATAGATATGCTATGAGCCTGTTGATTAATGGTCTTTTCGCACGATCTCGGCGCCTGCCCTGTGAAATGCAGAGCCTATTTCTCTGGGGTAATGCTCAAAAAATAATCTTCAGAATATTAAATATATGCCTGTGGTTATTTTTTTCGTATGCCTTGATCTTGAACGAAAATCCTCATTAATCAACAGACTCAGTTCAGGGAGCCTAAAAAATAAAACCTTATATTATGTTTCTCATTTTGTTTACGATCAATTAGGGTAAAAGGAATTCAATGATACAAGCTTCCATTTTCAGGACTTACAATGCATGTCGAGCGACCGGCGCTGCTGCGGCAGCTGCGGGGCAGCCTGTGGTCCTGAAGGGGAGTTGATAGTCGGATTCCTCAAAAATTAAATCAGGGCTGCAGGCATTCAATCTGCAGCCCTTTTAAAATTTAGGGCGCAAATTTTTTTGTTGCCCTTTTTTATTTGTACGCCGCTATTGTTACTAATAAGAGCATTAATATTTGACAGGATCACAGGATAAAGAAGATATTTTTGCCTTTCTGGAAGAAAGGCAAAAAGCATCATCCCTCTTCGAGGAAAAGTGTTCAATCATTGTATCAACAAAACAAAAGCAAGGAAAAAACAACCTGTTATTGGCTGCGTGCTCTTTTTAGATTTAATCGGAATTGTGTTTTCGCGGATTCATCTTGAA
>JASFLX010000378.1:0-3038 GCA_050117895.1 Desulfobacterales bacterium
AATCAGAACTCTGATATTTACACCCTAAGTGAGCGAAAGCCGAGGATGCCCCAGATTCGAGGCATCAAGGGCAGAGCCATAGTCGTCTACTGCGAGTCCTTGATAACGAAGAAGATCCCCGCTTAAGGCGGGATTTCGCTTTGCTCAAGGCGCTGTCATCGGTTTTCCCAAGGGGTAAACAAAATTGGATTTTTTTAACTCGCTAATTTTCTGTAGCTTGCTGCATGGAGATTCATTATTAACTGATGCCTCGCCAGGTGAAAGTGTAATCTCCTCTCATCGACAACGATGACAATACCCTCGGTATTTGAATCAGAAGCAGTGAATATGAAGTCATCTTGGTTGAAATTTATGCCATTTCCTTTTCCGATTTCAGCAGTAGCTGTCATTGTCCCGTTTTCGTCAGTAAACTCAGCCTCCAGGAAAAACCTGCCAAGGTCCCTGAAAATAAATTTCGCAGCTTACGGCAAAAAGTCCATAAAATCTGGAATGAGTTTATTGACGTAGAAAGAATTTACTTACGTTATTCACATTCCTGTAAAACACTTTTACGGAACAACACTTACCGGGACACCTTCATATGGCGTTCTTCTCTTGGATTTAAGTTCCCGGGGGTCCCGCATGGTCTTTAAAATTTCAATGCTGCTTTTTAATCCTCTGTTAAGCCGACACATGTCAATGGCCATCCCGACAACCTGAGCAATAGCCTGAATAAAATTCACATCTTCCAAAGTAAATTTCCAAGGTTCAGCCGTGTAAACTCGCAGAGCACCAATGACATTACCCAGACTCGTGATCGGAACAGACAGTATCGAGGCGATCCCCTCTTTTTTCGCTGCTTCGGGGTACTGAAGCCTGGGATCGTCAGTGACATCATAAATGGCCACAGGCCCGTCTTCCAGGGATGAAGCAATGGAGCGCAAAGCACTCACAGGACCTTTATTTAGATATTCATCACTCAGACCGAATGCGGCGGCCAGCTTCAGTTCATTGGTTTTTCGATTAACCATAAACATTGCACAACCCTTAACATCCAAAGCTCTTTTGACACTCTCCACCGTTACCAAAATAATTTCTTCCGGATCCCTGGTCGAAGAGATGGCATCGGTAACCTTAAGTAGTGTTTCATAATTCAATATTTGTTTTTTCATGGTTCCCTCCTTTCGTCTGGAATATTTATAATTGAATTTATAAAAAATTATTTTATGTTCTGATTTCTTGACGAAACTTTGGGGATCTTTTCCATTGGCATTGAATCAATAGCCACTTTTATGAGGTTTTACTTGAACATCTTTTCAGGCATTTTCATTTTGTGTTAAATCTGGACACATTAATCTGGATTTATTATCACCAACAAACAAGTCCAACTCAAGACAACAATTTAATTCAGTTCTAAACTGTGAAGGCCCGGGAGAAATAGTGTTAAACTTTTAGACTCCCAACAGAACGGATAGCGTTCTGTCAGGGAAAAGGTGGCAAATTTTGAGGGGTTTCTCCATTGTTGACTCTCATTTGAATAGAGTTTAAACAATTGAAGTGACGAAACAATATGCAGAGATTAACAAATTGAGAACTATGTCAGCAGAATAAGAAGTGTTATATAATGGTAATCGAATCGAGATAGAGGTCAGTTTTCAAAAGAAAATATATCTAAATTTTATATATTAAAACCGTAATTGTGTCAACAAATTTACATTTAATTCAAGATGTCTATACTACATTGTAGCATTGATGTGTAGTATGAATGAATGGCAATATGTTATGTGTTAAATTCAATTTGTCTTGCCAAAACAACAACATGGACCAACTCTAACTGGCTTCCAATCATCATAAAAATTAAAAATGCAAACCAACGAAAATGCATTTGCCCTTATTAAAAAGAGGATATTCTAAGGCCCGCTCAAAATGCTATTATTATATGGCTATGCTGGCTCCTGTCTTTCATTTAACATAAAATCTTTGGCATGCGGTTTAACCAGAGAGAGGAAACAAGCCGAGGAAATTCCGGCAGCGCTGAATATCATGCACATAACCATGATTTGATATCGGGCCGCGATGAGTGGAGAAACGCCGGATAAGACCTGTCCGGTCATCATACCTGGAAGAGAAACAAGTCCAACTGCGAAAAGAGAATTGGTAATCGGAATAAGAGAGGCTTTGAGAGCTGTGCTGCGTGCCTTGTTGAAGTGAACATTTCTTTCAATTTCGGCATTCAATCTTTCTGAGGCAAGGCTTACACTATTCATCGCACCTGCAAAAATCATCCCGGCTAGAGGTATCATGTAACGGGGCCAATACCATGGTTGAAAGTCAAGTACCACTTGGGTGATCAGGAGCAATGTGGTTCCTCCGCCGATGGTTATGGCGCAAAGCGCTTTTGTAAAAAGCTTTCGCCGTTTGTCATTCACGGTTCGCAAAGCAATCCAGCTCGAGGCAACGACCATCACAGCCAGAACTGAAATGACGATCCAGGCACTGTCGGACTTAAAAATATAGGCTAAAAAATAGCCAACCAGTAAAAGTTGAACGAGCATACGGGAAACAGCGTACAATGCATTACCGAAGTCCAGAGACCATTTATACAGAATTCCAACAACGATCAAAACTGGAACAAAGGCCAACGCCAGATTAAATACCGGTATGATCAGTACTAAATTTTTCATAAGCGAACTTTCCTTTTTATTTAAAATTACCTTCAAACAAAATTACAAAAATCATCAAAATAGCGCAATGAGATAATGTGATAATGATAGAAAAAAACCATGTAATAGTGGGGTAAATTACATATAAACTGTCACATTGTAGTGACAGTTTATGGGGGGTGAATCGAATAAAATGAGGTGTGATTGATTCCGTGTATCTTGATAATCATCTAAAAGGCACCTCCCAATCGCAAAAAAGGATGCGATTTATTATGAGTGGTTAAGCCAATTAACAACCCGTTAACAAAAGGAGGTGCTCAATGGAACTATACGCCGGATTAGATCTTCATTCAAGAAATACTTACATCGGTATTATGGACAAAGCGTTCAATCGTG
>JASFLX010000379.1:0-3032 GCA_050117895.1 Desulfobacterales bacterium
TGAACAATTCAAGCAAAGGCTTCTTACGCTGACCCGTAATCAGGTCATGGACGTTGCCCAAAAATATTTCGATGACAACAACGAAAAACAGGCGGTGGCGGTGATATCGAACGAAGACAGATTGAATGCGGCAAATGAGCAGCTTTCGAATAACCCTTTAAAACTATTCAGGATATAATTTTTTAATTGTGAATTCTGTACTTTTTGTGGCAAAACTTTTTTCTTCTCGCCACAAAGGCACCAAGACACTAAGAAAGAATAATAAAATTAAATCTTTCGTGTCTTTGTGTCTTGGTGGCAAAAATTTTTTGGTTCCGGCTTATCCGGGTTAGTTTTTGATTATGAAAGTAGACGGTAAAAACCTCCGGCCCATTTGGCTTGATCCGGATTTAAATGCTGTAAAAATTATCGACCAGAGACGTCTTCCCCATGAATTTGTCATTGCGGATCTTAAAACCGTTGATGATGTTATTACGGCCATTAAGGAGATGTATGTCAGAGGTGCGCCCTTAATCGGGGTGACGGCTGCATACGGCGTATATCTTGCCGCCTTGAATTCACCGGTTAAAACCCTTGGGGATAACTACTTGATAGA
Organism: Desulfobacterales bacterium; assembly: GCA_050117895.1. Lineage (GTDB taxonomy): Bacteria > Desulfobacterota > Desulfobacteria > Desulfobacterales > UBA11574 > S5133MH16. The sequence goes on from JASFLX010000379.1 coordinate 596, forward strand.
GGAATGCAAAAGGTTAAAAGCAGCCAGACCCACGGCGGTTAATCTTTCCTGGGCGGTGGATAAAGTTTTATCTGAAGTGTTAACACAAAACAACGCGTCAGAAAAAATTAGGATGGCACGTAAGATAGCCGAAAAGGTTGCCGAGGCAGAAGCTGAAAACTGCCGAAAAATCGGTGAACACGGATTACGCCTGATTCATGAAATCAGCAAAAAAAAACAAGGCGATACAGTTAATCTGCTTACCCATTGCAATGCCGGATGGTTGGCCTGCATCGAGTTTGGCACGGCGACGGCTCCGATCTATGCTGCATTTAATAACGGAATAGATGTACATGTATGGGTTGACGAAACCAGACCCCTGAACCAGGGCTCAAGGTTGACGGCATGGGAACTTGGTAAACATGGTGTCAAACACACGGTCATAGCAGACAATGCCGGCGGCCATCTCATGCAGCACGGTAGGGTTGATATGGTTATCGTCGGTACCGACAGAACAACATTCACTGGAGATGTTGCCAATAAAATCGGAACGTATCTCAAGGCCCTTGCGGCCAGGGACAACAACATACCTTTCTATGTTGCGCTGCCATCGAGCACTTTTGATTGGAATATAAAAGATGGAATAAAAGAGATACCCATAGAAGAGCGCGATCCGAATGAAATAAGGTATGTACAGGGACTGGACCGGGGGACTATCAGAAATGTTTTAATTCCTCCGAAAGAAAGTCCGGCTGCCAATTTTGCCTTTGATGTCACACCGGCAAAACTTGTTACCGGTTTTATAACCGAAAGAGGGGTCTGTAAGGCATCAGAAAAAGATATACTCAATCTGTTTCCTGAGAAGAGAGTATCAATTTAGCTTTTTTAACGCTTGTTTTTTTCCTGCCATGGATAGGTAACCCGCGAGTGGGATGTGACCTCTAAAGAATCAGTCAATGTCTCAACAATTTTTGCGATGTTACGGGTAGAAAGGTTACATTCGTCGAACTGACCGTCAGCAATTCGTTTTACAATATTGAGGATAATCATTTTCTCGACCTTTTCTCGTGTGATCGACTCCATGGACCTGAAAGTGGCTTCTACCGCATCCACTATCATCAATATTGCGGCTTCAAGGCTTTGGGGTTTTGGACCTGAATACCGAAAATTCTTCTTAAGGGGTTTTGACTCAGGGCTTGCCTCCACGGCTTTGTTGTAGAAATACTCTACGATCAGGGTGCCATGATGCTGTCTGATAAAGTCCATAATAACTTCGGGTAGCCCCATTTTCCTCGCAATTTGTTCGCCATATTTTACATGATTGATTATGATTTGTGCACTTTCTTGAGGGTCCAAATTATCATGAGGATTCTCGCCGCTGGATTGATTCTCCGAAAAAAACATGGGATCAGCCATTTTCCCTATATCATGATAATAAGCGCCTATTCTCAGCAAGAGAGTATTTGCACCCACTGACTCTCCCACAGCTTGAGCCAGGAATGCCATTGTCATGCTATGTTGATAAGTTGCCGGAACTTTAGCGAAAAGATCTTTCAAAAGGGGATGTTGAAGGTCGGAATACTTTGTAAGTTTGAAATTGGAAGCGACACGCCAACTCATCTCCAATATGGGCAATAGGAGTAATGCCATAGGTCCTGCCAGAGCGCCGCCCACAAATGCCCAGCCCAGGAAATCGGACAAATGCTTGTCGAGAGCCATTGTCTGGAAAAAGGTCCACATTTCGTGCCGGTTCCCCATCAGCGGAGCTATACTTTCCCACTCTGTAGAATAAGCCAAAAGTACGCCCACATTAATAATTCCGACGGCTAGTGACGGAAGTAGAATATGAACGCGTTTTTGTATATCGGAACAGAGTAAGACGGCAGTCAACCCCCCTAAAGTGAAGAAAAGAAGTATATCAAAGGTTTGGGTCGAAAATAGAGTTAGCAACATCGCTCCGATTACCGTAGACCAGGTGGCTGCGATTCTTCCATAGTTTAGAAGAACGACCAAGAGCGGGAGCAAGGCAAAAGGAACAAAATAGAGAGGAAAAGGAGTGAACAAGAGGCACGATTTGAAAAGGAAAATGCTAACGATCAATAGAGAAAGGAGAGGCCGGTAAGGCAGTGTCTTTTGCCGTTCTGTGTCAATGATTTTCAAAAAAAACCGGTCATGGAAAAATACGATTAGCAGAATCACAATAAATATCCAAGGGGTATTGCCATAAAGATTTTTTTTAGTAAACTCACCATGAGACACAATCAGCAATAAATCCTCTTCGCTGAGTACTTTTCGAAACGGGACGAGGACATCCCCTGGTCTATAATTTATAACTTTGGAGGGATAACGCCTGACGATCTCTTGAATCCTCCTGTCATTTTCCTTTTGGTCGTATTTCAAAGTCGGCAGGAGAGTGGATAGTGAAATCTTTGTAACAGGATCCAAGACTTCTTCATGG
>JASFLX010000380.1:0-3030 GCA_050117895.1 Desulfobacterales bacterium
CTCGTGATTTTCGATTTGGCTAAAGTCGTTGGCGTTATCCAGAAAAGCCTTTATTTTATCACCACGTTCCCTTTGCTTTGAATCTTTTAACTCCTGAATGAAACTGCCGATGTGCCTGGCGTATCGTATGGAGGAGGTGTTTATGAAATTGCTGTGGTTTAAGCGGACTCGCTTTCCATCAATTTCAAGCGTATCCATGTCGTGATATGGGATAAATGTAAAATCCTCTGACCGGTAAAAGCTGTTTTGGTAGTGCTGTTCAGAGGTGGGAAGGTAAATACCGATGCTGGTGAAGAGCACCGGATTGTTACGGGAAAGGAATGTACGAGAAAGCGGAGATACACTCTTGATGTATAGCCCGGATTTAATCAGCTTAAAGCAACCCTTTACCGTCGATACAAAAAGAAAATCATGGCTTTTTACATATGATATACAGTCAATGATATAAAGTATAACAATATAGGGGAATAAAACACTGAATATTTCTCTCATCTTAAAAGCTTCCCTGGTCCTTTCTTATTATTTTTCGGGCAGTTCACAAAAAAACTTGAGCAATCAAGGAAAAACTAAGATCGGACAACAGGGGTTAATCTGGTGGCAAAAAAAATCCAGTGGTAAAAGTCGAGGCAAAGGCAAGACAACCGGCCGTGTTAACACTCAAAAAGCAATTGGAAAAATGAGTCGGAAAGACTAAAATGCTCTGATGATCCCGGTTGACTTGAAGATAAACCGGGTCCGAATAAAACAGATAACCGATTAGGGTTTCGCGCTTTCTTTGGTTTTTAGCCGAGATACCGCCTTTTCGACCCATTTGCTCAGCTGGGCAATGGCATTGGAGTTTACATCAGGCCGGGCATCCGCCGCGTTGAACCAGAATTTACCTTCAACCGGAATTCCAAGCGCACACACATGGGGTTGCGGTCGATCGTTGCTGCCGATAATGTTGAAATCATCGGTCACATCCAGACCTCCCAGCTCGTAAACGCCGGTGTCATCCTTGTTGACAAAGGTTCGTATCGCTCCCCGCCTGAACAGGTTCTGGATCAACGGCGAGCTGTCGTTTTTATTATCCACACTGTGAATTCTGCCGTTGAGTACATGCTGCACGGACCGGCCTGACCCCGGCACTTGATCACTTTCGATGAAAAACTCGCCGGTATCCTCATTCATGCTTAATTTCGGCGTTGGTCCGGAAAAGGAGACAACCCCCATTTCCGCCAGTATCAATAATTCCCGTGTGCTCGACACCGGGGGACCCACGGCAATACGATTATTGACACGGTTAAATACTTTATCAAGGTAACGGTGAGAGCCGGCCGTTAATCCACCACGATCAACAACCAGCCTCAGTGTATCGCGCAAATCCCGCAACACCGAATCGACGGAGGTCTTCAACGGGCTGGTAAGGTTGCCTTTTTCCGCTTCTTTTATGTCACGCCGAATATACTCTATGACATAACAGGTATATTCCGCCATCGAAGAAAACCAGGGTTGACCGGGCGGTGTTTGTGATTGGATTTTTCTGAATGGATTTTCAAGATCTTCCCACGAAAACCGGTCTTCCGTGGCAACATTTTCGGCAATCCATCGTCTGCGCTCTTCATCTGAAGCGCATTTCAGAAACTGATCACCCATCTGTTCTCCCATTAACGTGGTGTAATAGACATAAGCCATTTCCCGGATGATGAGCGGCATAAGGTCTTTTTTAAAATCGACTTTGGCTTTCTTGGCTTTCAGTTTTAAAACCTTTTCGGGCGTGAGTATTTTACCTTTGTACTGATCGGTTTTTTGATTGTGTGCCCTGGCCGAATAGGGAAGGCCCAGTCGTGATCCCAAGATGATAAATGGCTCTTTGCCGCTCGGGATATACCCACCGTTTTCGAATTTGCCGCCTCTGCCGATGGTTAATGTTTTGACAACATCTACGGCCGTCAACCCCATGCCGATAACATAAACGGAATCTCCGGGTTCCACATGCCGGGTCTTTTCCTCTATAGGATAGACAAGGTGAACGTAACTGGTGCGATTTCCCTTGTTTCGCTGATTTTCTGAAAAAGATGTCCAGGCTGCAGGTCCCGAACCGGGTACCACGCGGTTTTTGGCATGGCCTGTCAGCAGTATGATCTCATCAGCAGGAATGGAGCTACCGTTATCAAGAACAATCTGCTGGTTGGTGGTCGGGCCGGATTCGATGTCAATTGCCTTGGCACTGTGGCGATGAAAAAAAACACCCGGTGGAAGATGCGCTTGGTTCCAGTCCATCATATCGGCGAGATATCTCCCGTGCTGGGCCCGTGACGGATAGTCATTGGGGCCAATGGAAATTCCCTGATCCGCCAGATATCCGTGAAGTGTTTTTCTGGCTTCAGACGCACGCGCTTCGTGGTCGTCGTCACCGAAAGCCGTGATCTGGCTGCCGATGGTATTTAACAAAAGATAGTCTGGCTGGGTAACGGAATGAATACCGCCGCCGCCAAAATTGCCCGATTTTTCAATGACATGAACATTAACAGGGTTTTTAAGCGGTTGTTTTTTCAGGTGCAAGGCTATCCTGCGCAGGCAATAGGTGCCCCGGGGACCCGCACCGATAACCGCAATATGATGTTCCATAATCAGTCCTCACCAACTATTGGTTTTTAAAGGCGATTTAAATAAAGAATAGGTCGGAAAGTTTTTGTCCCGTTCAACGATATAAGAACCATTCGCGAACCTCTGAATTTTTTAAATCAAATGAGTTTGCCGGATGCTTATAAAACGTGCTTCCGACATCTGTCAAGGCGGACGGGAAATCCGACCGAAACCGGGTGAAGGCTTCTGCAAATCAGGGGGTTGCCTTCATTTTCAACTTCCCATAGTTGGATGGGATAGGGTCCTTTGCTGTAAGGCCTTTCGGGCTTCAAGGCGAGCCTTTAATTTGGGAAATTGCTCCATGTCGGTATGGGGTAAGAAAAGAGCGGCCACATAATTATTCATGAAAGATAGGGTCTCCGACAGTTCGAAGTTGGTCATTCTCTTGGTTACCTCCACCAC
>JASFLX010000381.1:0-3014 GCA_050117895.1 Desulfobacterales bacterium
ACCTCTTTATTGAGCTTCAGCGCACTGTTAATTCTGTAGGGATGCAAAATATTATCCATGACATTCAGATAATCTAAAAGCTCAAAGTCCTGGAACACAAATCCTATATGGGTAATTCGAAAATCGCGCCTCGATGAGTCGCTGAGGTTGTTGACCTCAGTTTTGCTCACACAGATGGTCCCTTGCATAGGTGTAGTGATCCCGGCAAGGAGGTTCAGGAGAGTGGTTTTGCCCGAGCCGCTGGGGCCGATGACAGCTACTTTCTGAGATTTTGCGATAGAAAAATCGTCAATGCTCAAATGAAAGTCACCCACAGGATAACGAAATTCAAGATTTTTTACCGAGATCACAGGAACCCCTTTCGTTATGGATCAAACCATCAGATATTCAAAACTGTCTATTTATCGACCACTGTGTATTTTATCCCAAGCTTGTCGCAAATATTTGTAATGATCTGCAAGGCCAGCTCTTTATCCGTTTCCTTTTTGCCCGCATCTGCTGTAACGATCAGTTGGGTTTTTTTGTCATCAAGTTGTGTTGCCATGATGGTCGCATTTAATTCCCCTTTTTCGGCTTCCGCTAAGAATTTCTCATCGTCTTTTTTCAACAATTTCAACTCAGGATCTTCCTCAATTATAAGGAGTGCCGCACGATAAACGTCATTCGCCTTTACGTTTACTTCAAGCGTAGCGGTGTGGAACTTTGTTGCTTTTTTATATACAACAATCGGAATAACAACCGGGCATGCCATCAAAAACATAATCATCAAAAAAGTAAACATCATACAACAACATCTCAATATGACTCCTCTTTTCCAGATAAAAATATTACAAGCCATTTGGAATCTCCTTTCGCTTCTTTGTCTGCGGGAAATTAGGCTATTTATACAACAACCTCACCCTGACGCTTTAAGATATCCGACTACGCATGCCGACACTGCCTTCTCATGTTGTGTCTTCACTTGCTTGTAAAATTCAGGCTAAGGATTTTCAACAACATACACCACTGTGTTGCCTTCGTAATAAGGACGATAGTAAACCCCGCCGCAGCTGTGGTATTTCACACCACGGGTAATCACCGTGGTGCAGCCGGCTGGTAAGGTTCGCACCCGGGTTCCTGCTGCGACCCGTCGAGCGGTTCTTCGTCTTGTGCGACGGTGAACACCTGCAACGCTGTTGGGGCTGGCCGGCCGCCCCACGCGGGCCTCCGCATTTGTGACCAAAGATAAATTCGGGGTATCAGCCACAGGAAAATCGAAAAGCAGTGCAAAAAATAACACGAACATATAAATTAATATCGACCGTAATTTCGAAAGTTTTTTTGAAATATGGATATTCATAATCTGACTCCTTGGTTTGTTTTTATCCTGTTAACGATCAATTTTCAGTGGGAAGAAAATTTATCTTTTCAGCTCCCGCCGGTGCTACGAAGATGAAACGGTTATCTTTTAATTTAGGCGAAACATCCCAATTTCTAAACACCGCAGTGAATTGAGGGGCGCCAGCTATCCACTTGGAAGTAATAACGAATTTTCTGGGAAGCGGTGTCTTACCGTTTTCAATCCAGATCTGCCAGTCGGTTTCTTCTGCTCGAAACGCCAGATGATGGCATTCGATACCTGACACGGTGCTTAATCCAACGTAACCTCCGGACTGTATGTCTTTAGTCAAAATATCATACGAATTTCTGTTGATCAGATCCGCTGCGGGAGCCACCAGCCCGAAGGACTGCTCGGCGTAATCCAGCGCCGATTCAATATTTTCGGGTGCCTTTGCGGTCGCATAGTAGTTTACCTTTTTACCATAAAGGATAATATTTTTGCCGTCGTAAAAAAGCTGCTGGCTTAAAATATCTCCATCAATATCCGCCCTCAGTCGGTTTGGGCGTTTTATGGATACATTAACGGAACGTCCCAGCTGTATTTTCTGACCGGACTCAATGAGGATATCGACACTGTTTTCAAGATGAATACTGAACTGTTCAAGGGTGTTTAGATAATCATTCATCTGCCGCAGTATTTTATCCGCCTTGGCATCGATGGCCGTAACGGCCACTTGGTCCTGAGCGAATGTCGGGCAACTCAACAGCGCACCGCATAAAATTAAAACAATAAGATTAGTTCGTTTAATCATAACAATCCTCCTTATCTTCTCTTTTCTTTAGGTTGTGCCAGCCCACGGTTTAAAAACCGTCAATGCCGCCACAGAGGCAAAACATATTCCAATAAAAAATAATTTGCGTTTCATTTTTTCCTCCTATCATCGATTATTGAGTTCATCATATTTTCTCTACCTTGTTTCTCTCTCAGTTGTCTGCGAGGGTCTGCAGGGAGCAATCAAGTTTTTGGTTTTGCGTAGGGATCTATCCGTTTTTCTTCCAGAAGTTCCAGGTCGGTGATCTTCCAGGCGCCGGCCAACGGTTCCACGGTGATGTTGGCTTCATATTGGTTTTTGCGCGTGTGAATGTGTCCCCAATGGCCTACCGTTCCCATAGCGGTCCATTTGGAATGAAACAACAGCGCCAGGGGCCGGTCATCAAGATGCTTCACGGAAACATCCTGGATTTCAATCTCCTTTACCTTGGCCTGAGCACCACCTGCCTGGGTTACGACAAGGGATTTTCTGTTCTGAAGATATATGTCGGTCAGCAGATCACCGTTTACGCTGGTTGCCAGCCGGTCATAGACATCCTCTTCCTCGCGGAAGTCGAAAGAACGATAGACGTTTTTAAGAAGGTTTTCTAAAATAACCACTGCTTCCTTGTCGTTTATCTTGGGTGCCATGGCAGCCGGCCGCGCCACCGACACTTGAAAAAACGGAAACATAAGGATGCCGCCACCTACCAGGAAACAAACAATGATTAAATGGCTGCGAATCGATTTTTTTAGTTGTTTTTGTTTCCTGATCGTAAAAGCAAAAGGCACCAGCAGAACCAAGCTCAGCACACTGCCGATGGGCACGCCTATTTTTATCAACGAATCATCCACAACCACTTTGGCAACCGTCGGCATCTGG
>JASFLX010000382.1:0-3010 GCA_050117895.1 Desulfobacterales bacterium
AACCTTTGTCCCATGGTGGTTGAGCCACTCAGCCTTATCCAAAATCTCAGAGCCGAGGCGATCTTGCGAAAAATAGTACGCCCGGAATTGCCGGAACAGCACAAAGAACTTTTAAAGGGTTTACTTCGTGCCTTATGGCATGCGGCAGACGCGCTTTTGGGTGGGGAGCACCCCGACGTCGATGAACACTGGGACCAATGGACCCGAACATCCCCATCCGGCAAAACCGATCGACTCATCAAGCTTCCCACAAACACCCCGCAAAACAGCGCTTTCCGACAGATGGTTCGGGGATATGGTGTAAATGCCACCTCCTTGTCGTCCTGCTTCACATGCCGCGAATGCAGCAACGCGTGTCCCATTTGCCTGGATCCGTCGGTTTTTGATCCGCTTAAAATTTTTCGGCTGGCCAACTTCGGCCTCAAGGATGACTTGCTCCGTAGTCCGTCCATTTGGCTGTGTCTCGACTGCCAATCCTGCATGTCCGCTTGCAGCCAAGGCGTAAAAGGTGCACTGATTGTTCGACAACTTCAGCATATTGCATATAAAGAAGGCTTTGTGGCCAAAGACTTTCCTGTAAGATGGCAGGAGCTGAAAGGTGATGTGTACGGACAGTTTATTCGCGAAATTGATAAACTGTTAGAACCGGTTCGGCCGGTGAAACCACCGTATTTAAAACAAGTATAGTCCCAACATATCCCGTATAGGAAATTTCATTTGAGATTATAACGTACCGATGTTTCATTGATGCTTGGCACAGGGGAAATTTTTGGATTGAACCTAAGTTGAGCGATTGTCGAGATTGCCGCAGATACAAGGAAGATAACGTTCCGCTATAGTCAACTATGCGAGACGGTATCTGACGCAGTAGATGCGGTAAGATCGGCAATCCCGCAGGGTTTCAAATTTTAAAAATAAAAATTAACTTAATTCATTAACAATAATATATATTTGATCCCCTTTTAAGATTTGAAACGCTCATCTTAGGTTGAAATTAATTAGAGTGCATCATGGCGACTATCTACAAAATTCTTGTGTTGAATATCGGTTCCACCACCACCAAGGTAGCCTTTTTTGAAAAACATCACCTCAAGGTCCAGGAAATCATTGGTTATGACCCGCAGCAGGTTGGATCGATCATGCACTATATGGATCAGTTTCACCTGCGCCGGCGAGGAATTTTTAACTTATTGGAAAAACACCGGATAGCGCTTGGCGATTTTCACATGATCGCTAGCCGTGGGGGCCTTACCGCACCCATTGATTCAGGAGTGTATCTGGTTGATGAACGGATGTGTGATGACCTGCGCTCGGGAAAATACGGTCAGCACCCCACCAACCTGGGCCCCCTCATTGCTCATGATTTGGCAAGGCAGACGGGTATCCGGGCAGTAATTGTTGACAGTCCCAGTACGGATGAATATCACCCCCTTGCCAGGGTCTCCGGCATTCCGGAAATTCGAAGAAAGAGTGCGTTTCACGCGCTCAATCAAAAGGCAGCAGCCAGAAGGGCCGCTGATGAAATGGGTACTTCCTATGAAGCGTGCAACATGATTGTTGCTCATTTGGGTGGCGGTATCACCATTGGTGCACACCGGAAGGGTAGGGTCATTGACAGCACCATTGGTCTTGGGGAAGGGCCCATGACGCCGGAACGGGCCGGCAACCTGCCCACAGTGGATCTGCTCCGCTCTCTCGAATCCGGCCGATTCAGCTTGTCAGATTTGCGCCGGCGTATCACGTCGCGAGGGGGGTTGATTGCCTATCTGGGGACAAATGATGTGAGCCGGGTGGAAGCGAAGATTCAAGGGGGCGATGAAACAGCGGTGTTGATTCTGCAGGCAATGGCGTACCAAATTGCCAAAGATATTGGCGCAATGAGTACCGTCCTCCGTGGCCGGATAGATGCGATTGTGTTGACCGGCGGCCTTGCCAATTCCTCAAGGCTAACTGCCTGGATTTCCGAACGAATCGGATTTATCGCACCCGTAAAGGTCTTTCCCGGAGAGAACGAGATGCATGCTCTGGCTCGGGGTGCACTCAGGGTGCTGTCAGGAGCAGAATCCGTCGAGCATTATAATCCGCCTTCCCATAGTTAACCTTCTATGATCCCTTAACCTTTCGAAGAATTTAAGGCCGACGCCGTAACTGGGTTTAGAGCCATTAGTAATACTTTTGCACCATACAACTTGCGCGTGTACACCCTGGGCAAGCTCTGCATCGAAAGGGTTTATTATGGCGTCTTTTGAAGATATATAAACCGGGGAGCCGGATTCCAAAAGATTTTTGGTCTCCAAATACAATCCGCATTTGCTAAAATTTAAAGCAACACCTTTTATGGTTTCGAAAATATCTTTTTCGGAATGATAAGATTTGCATTCAAGTTTATAACAACAATTTTGCCGGGGAATCAAACGCTTATTGGAATCTGAAAACGGGAAATTGCCCTTTAATGAAGATAAGGACCGCAACTCTTCAGGTTCATTGCTCTCAGGTGTTATCTTTCTTATGCTCATTTATCACATCTTTCAAAGTTCAGGTTACCGGATCAAATGTCCTTTTTCTCAACGCATTTTAAATATTCATTTTTTATTTTTTTTGAATCTGCTCAAATGAAAGGGTGGATGGACACTAACTAAATGTAATCCTGCAAAAAGTATGCTAAGTTTGTTGTTTTAGCCCAAAAATAAAATAAATAGATAAATTTCAAATGGTTAAACAAGCCATCGGATTGCCGAAGCATCAGGATTCGGAAAATGCGCGTCAATTTTTGCAACACTTTTTTCGTATACAGAGCCGGTAATCTATTTTCGAGAGATGGCTGTAAACCGCAAATAAAAGCGGATTGCACGAAAATTGGATTTCTGATACTGGATGCGGGACATTTGTTGTAACGAAGTGAAAATCCTGATGGATCGGGGATGCTGGATTCCCCACCTAAACCCAAAACATTCACAATACTATGTCATCCATGTATAAAAAAGTGGGTTTGGCCTCGCTGATTATGATG
>JASFLX010000383.1:0-3008 GCA_050117895.1 Desulfobacterales bacterium
AGAATATAATCCACAGGAAATCATTAGAGATAGAGTCCAAAATCGTCGGTCTGGAGCGATATGGAAGGCTGGCGGAAGTCAGAAATTTCTATCGAAGTGTATTGAAGTTGTACTCTTCTAGAGTCATATTTTGAACATTCTGGCACAAAAGCAATTTAAAAGTCAAGCAAATTCCTTTTTCCCAAATAGACTGCCATAATTTAGGTGTCTTTCATAATGAATGTAATTTTGTAAATCTTACGAGTTTACGGTTTAGATGTACTTAAACAGGCACTGGAATAGAACATTTCGATTTCGTTCGATTTTTTGAATTGGATATGTACAATATATAGTAATTCTTTTTAATAAGCTACAATATATTCTAATTCAAACAAATTATATATAAATTATATATAATTTTACTTGACATGATAAAATTACGAAATTATATATAATTATAAATCAATCAAGGATTGACTACCCGGTTTATATTTAATTTATGAATAGTAATATTGACGGGTTACAGTTTGGCATTTTATTCGTGATTTGATTTTTCCACCATAACAACAGGAGATGCAGAATATGAGACTAGCTTTAGTCTGGTTAAGCCTTGTATTGCTTTCTTGGGGCCTCTTAATTTCTGTCGTCTATGGAGGCTATGAAATAGCTCAGATATGTTTAAAGCTGTTAAATTAATTTGACTTCAACGCCTCTAAATGACGTTTAAATAAGTCATAAACGCCAGACCTTTGCAAAACGATTCTTTTTTCCGAATTTTTGCATCAAGTGGTAAATCCCGCCTCCGGCAACGTCCAACTTTTAACCCGCCACCTAACTTTGATGGGTTAATCAGAAAAATGTTCAGAGACCTCCGACCGAATTCCATAAAAAGCTTGACAACTGTCTGACGGTAAGATAGCAAATTGTTAAGACCGACCGGTTTGTCTCTCTTTTCGCAAAGGTTGATTCCATGAGTTTACGAGACAAAATTATTAACGAATCCTTAAAACTGTTTTCCTTGAAAGGGTTTTTAAGCACCTCCCTTCAGGACATTCTGAAGGCGGCCAATACATCCAAGGGCGGGTTCTATAACCACTTCCAAAGTAAGGAGGCACTTTTCTTTCATGTGTTGGACGAGGCCCGGAGAATCTGGCGCGACCGGAATCTGGCCGGGCTGGATCAAATCCAAGACCCGGTGGACAAAATCAAGCAGCTCCTTGAAAACTTTTGCGACCGGTATCTGAAAGATTCGGAAAATTTTCCGGGAGGTTGTGTTTTTATCACCCTCATGGTTGAGCTCGTCGATCAGCGTCCCCATCTGGCCAATGAAATCAACAAAGGCTGGGTAGGCTTCAAACGTTTCATACAACGACATTTGGAGGCCGGCAAAGCCACCGGCACACTGCGCAGCGATGTCAATACCGAAGCCGTCACAGAAATGCTGTTTGCCGGAATACTGGGGGCTTCCGTAAATTATGGTGTTGAAAAATCGGACGCCGGCCTGGGAAAAACCGTTCACTCGTTGATCGATTATCTTGATAAACTAAAACCCTAAACCCGTTCCCTGATAACGGCTATTTATCGAAATCCTTTTGGCAAGATTAAGACCGACAGGTCGGTCCCCTCACATGCATATGCAGGGGGCATTTAAAAAAGGCAAAGGAGGCAAGAAAAATGATTGATTTTACTTTCACAGAAGAGCAGGAGATGTTCAGAAAGGCCGCCCGCGAGTTTGCAGAAACCCAGGTTGCGCCAAAGGTTGCCGAAATGGAAACCACCGGTGAAGTCTGCGACGAGGTGGTAAAGGCACTGGGCAAGGCCGAAATGATGGCCCTGACCATACCGGAAGAATACGGCGGACTAGGTTTGGGATATACCGCCCGGTTGATCGCCCTGGAAGAAATCAGCAAAGTTTCTGTAGGCACAGCCATGATGCTCCAGGTGTTTGCTTTAGGTATTGAGCCGATCATTAAATTCGGCACAAAAGAACAGAAAAAGAAATACCTCCCTGCCCTGGCCAAGGGTGAACGACTGGCATCCACGGCTGTCACCGAGGCCACAGGGGGATCTGATCCTACCGGTATCCGCACCTCATATCGGAAAGAAGGGAACGATTATATTCTCAATGGGCGCAAATGCTTCATTACCAACTCTCATATCGCCGACACCATTACGACGCTGGCTAAGGACAACGAAAACCCCAAAGCGTATTCTACCTTTATCCTTGAGAAAGGAATGGAAGGATTCAAACCTACCCATAAAGAGCATAAATTAGGCATGCGCGGTTGTAATACCGGCGAGTTGGCCATTGAAAACTGCCGTGTTCCCGGGGAAAACCTGGTGGGGGAGGAAGGAAAAGGCATGCGTGTAGCTTTGGGTGCCATTGGTGATGTGGGCAGAGGCGGCATGGTCGGTTGTGCCCTGGGACTTCAGGCCGCATGCCTGGAAGCATCGGTAAAGTTTGCCAACGAGCGCATCTTGTATGGCAAACCCATCAGCAATTTGCAAACGATTCAGAACAAGCTGGCCGAAATCAAGATCGATCTGGAAGCCGGCCGCCTGTTGGGATACCGTGCCGCTGCCATTCAAGACAAAGGCGGCCGTTCAAGCAACGAATTTGCGGTGGCAAAGTATTTTACTACGGAAGCTGCGCAGAAAGCGGCAAAAATGGCCGTGGATATTCACGGGGGATACGGCTGCATGGATGAATATGCGGTCAGTCGCTATTTGCGGGATTCTTTTGTGCTCGGGCCTTCGGCCGGCACTTCTGACATCATGAAAGTCATCATTGCCCGCTGGGTGCTTTCTTAGGACACTCAAACCCAAATCAGAGGAAGGGGTTATCCAATGATGAACATCGTCGTATGTGTTAAAGCGGTCCCTGACCCACAGCAAGCCTGCAATATCAAAATTGATCCCGTTACCAAAACCCTCATGCGATGTGAGGTCCCGCTGGTTTTGAATCCCCTTGATAAAAACGCAATGGAGGCCGCTCTTGAACTCAAAGAGCAGTTTGATGCGTATATAAC
>JASFLX010000384.1:0-3004 GCA_050117895.1 Desulfobacterales bacterium
CACTTCAGATGGATATAAAAATTCATGAACTTTCCAGGGAGATTATGGGAAAAGCCCTCGAACAGGCACGCGTGGGTCGGCTGCATATTCTTGACAAAATGTTAGAAGCGCTTAAGGAACCTCGGGATCAGATTTCCCCTTATGCGCCGATAATTGTTACCCTGAATATTAATCCTGACAAGATCCGTGAAGTCATCGGTCCCGGAGGAAAAATCATCAGGGCCATTCAAAATGAAACCGATACAAAACTTGAAATAGATGACCAGGGCGTAGTCAAAATCGCCGCTTTTTCCCAGGAAGAAGCAAATGCCGCCGTAGAGATGATCCAAGAAATTGTAATGGAACCCGAAGTGGGAGAAATCTATGAAGGGACGGTTGTAAAGATAATGGATTTTGGTGCATTTGTTCAGCTAATGCCCGGAACAGACGGTCTTGTGCACATTTCACAACTTGCCCATCGCCGGGTAAACAAAGTCTCTGATATTGTAAAGGAAGGGGATCGTATTAAAGTCAAAGTTCTTGAAATCAGCAGAGACGGAAAAATCCGTTTGAGCCACAAAGCTACCCTGGAAGAAGAAAAATAGGTCGAGAAAAATGGAGCACGACGTAAATAAAACCACCCTCAAAAACGGCATCAGGATTGTCAGTAAAAAAATGCCCCACATTCATTCCGTATCCATGGGGGTATGGGTAAATGTCGGTGCACGGGATGAATTGTCATCTGAAAACGGCCTTTCCCATTTTATTGAACATATGATTTTTAAGGGCACGGAAAAACGGACCGCTTTTCAGATTGCCAAGGAATTTGATTCCATCGGAGGCCAGACAAACGCTTTTACAAGTGCTGAAAATACATGTTACCATGCAAAAGTCTTGGACACCCATCTGGAAACCATGGTCGATATTCTTTCTGATATATTTTTAAACTCCGTGTTTGATGAAAAAGAGATTGAAAATGAACGGGCGGTTATTTTTCAGGAAATCGGCATGGTGGAAGACAGTCCGGATGAATACATTCATGTGCTTTCGGGAAGAAATTTCTGGGGGGATAATTCTCTGGGACGATCCGTTCTCGGCACTCGTGAAAACGTTGCAGATTTTAATTCCCACACCATTAAGAGGTTTTTTCACAAGTTATATCAACCCGAGCGTATTGTGATTTCGGCTGCGGGCAACTTGGAGCATAACCGCTTGGTCGATCTTATCGGGCCGGTCTTTGAATCTATTCATCCGGGGAACAGCTTCCCCGAACGGTTTACCCCTCAAGGTCGCTGCAAGGTTAACCTGCATCAGAGAAACTTGGAACAGGTTCATATCTGTTTGGGGACGAAAGGTGTTTCAATAACCGACCCAAGACGGTATGCGTATTCCCTAATGAACACTATCTTCGGAGGGAACATGAGTTCAAGACTGTTTCAGGAAATACGCGAAAAAAGAGGCCTGGCTTACTCGGTTTATTCCTTTATCTCATCTTATGTGGATACCGGGGTATTCGGGGCCTCTGCAGCCGTCAATCCTAAAAATGCCCGAAAATCAACCGAACTGATTCTGAAAGAGATTTTCAGACTCAAACAAACGCGTGTTGATCCAAACGAACTGCATGATGCCAAGGAACACACAAAGGGGAGTCTCATGCTTGCATCGGAAAGCAATGACAACCAAATGGTTCGGCTGGCACAGAATGAAACTCACTTTGGACGTTATATTCCTTTGGAAGAGATTACAAGTAATATCGAATCGGTTACCCGAGAGGACATCCTTGATCTGGCTGAAAGCCTTTTTCAAAAAAGACAGTTTGCGCTGACCCTATTAGGACCGGTTACTCAAAAGGATGAGTTTGACGATATTTTAACCTTCTGATTTATGAATACTTCTACTTCCATCAAAATTCTTTGTTTAAGACCGGAATCGGACTCAGATATACCCCTGCCTCGCTACATGACACCCAATTCCGCCGGTATGGACATATGTGCGGCCATAGAAACAGATATTGTACTGGAAAAGGGTGCTGTTACCTTGATACCCACCGGTTTTGCGGTTGCTATCCCCACAGGATTTGAAATTCAGATTCGCCCAAGGAGCGGGTTGGCAGTAAATCACGGTATTGGGATTATTAATTCTCCCGGTACCATTGATGCCGATTATCGCGGAGAAATAAAGATTGCGGTGATAAACCTTGGAGAAAAGAATTATACATTTCATCGTGGGGACAGGATTGCCCAGATGGTCGTTAAAAAGGTTTATCAGGCCGAGTTAAAGGTTGTGGAACAACTCGATGAGACGGATCGCAATAGTGGCGGATTCGGGCATACGGGGCGTTAAGATGAAGAAATCCTGGTTTTCAGAACAGTTGCAATCCGGACTCGATTATAACCTCGAAATATGCGTATTGGCAAGCGGAAGCAGGGGGAATGCCGTTTATGTGTCCGGCGGTTCCACCTCAATACTTATCGATGCCGGCCTTTCAGGAATCGAAATTGAACGCCGCCTTCACTCAAAAGGGCTTCATCCTGAAGATCTTGACGCCATCCTTGTATCCCATGAGCATACCGACCATATCCAGGGGGTGGGTGTTCTTTCTCGCCGTTTTAACCTGCCGGTTTTTATGAGTTCTAAAACAGAAAAAACAGCCCTTTCACAGCTTGGAAATGTCCGGGTAATCAATAACTTTAAATGCGGCTCACCCTTTATGATCAATGACCTTTCCATACATCCTTTTTCCATATCCCATGATGCAGAGGATCCGTCCGGCTTTACCGTAAATCAGAACGGAACAAAAATCGGGATTGCCACAGATCTCGGCATTGCTACATCCATGGTTAAAGAGCATCTCAAAGGATGTTCTTTGTTGGTTCTGGAAGCCAATCATGATGAGGGCATGCTGATTAACGGACCCTATCCATGGCCCATAAAACAGCGCATCAAGAGTAGAACCGGTCATCTGTCCAACGAGGCATCGAAAAAGCTTTTAAAGGAAGTGCAACATGATCGACTAAAATATGTA